>JAJDXU010000447.1 GCA_022823105.1 Dehalococcoidia bacterium | reverse complement strand
CCGGTGGTGGAAGTGGACGAGGGAGAGGAGGTGGTGATGGAAACGCGGGACGCCTTCGACGGCCAGATGCGCCCGGGCGTCACCGAGGCGGATTTTGGGGGCATGGACGCCGGCGTGATCCATCCGTTGACCGGGCCGGTGGCCGTCAAGGGCGCGGAGCCGGGCGACCTGCTGGAGATTGAGTTCGTAGACATTCAACCGCAGCCCTACGCGTTCAGCGTGATCTTCCCCGGGTTTGGGTTCCTGCGCGACGTTTTCACCGACCCCTTCATGGTGCACTGGAACATTGCCGATGGATACGCGACGTCAGAGCAGATACCGGGCGTGCGGGTACCGGGGGCGTCGTTCATGGGCGTTTCGGGTGTTGCGCCGTCCCACGCGCAGCTGGAGGAATGGACGCGACGGGAGGCGGAGTTGGCCGAGCGCGGCGGCGTGGCTCTGCCGCCCGACGCAGCCGGCGCGGTTCCCGCGTCCGGCGCGGGAGCGACCCATGGCATCCGCACGCTGCCACCCCGGGAGAACGGCGGAAACTTTGACGTGAAGCAGCTTTCCACGGGCGCCAAGCTGTTTCTCCCGGTGGCCGTTGACGGGGCGTTGTTCTCTACCGGTGACGGACATTTCGCGCAGGGAGACGGCGAGGTCTGCGTGACGGCCGTGGAGATGGGCGCGACCTGTACCGTGCGGTTCCGGGTGCTGAAGGGAGAGGCAGAGCGGCACAATATCCGGTGGCCACGTTTCAGCCGGGAGGACTATTACATAGCGCCCGAGTGGGCTGCGCCGCGACGGTTCATCGCGACGATGGGGATGCCGGTGACCGACGACGGCGTGAACGACGGAGAAAACGTGACCCTGGCGTGCCGCAACGCGATTCTGAACATGATCGACCTGCTGCAGGAGCGCGGCTTCAGCCGCAACCAGGCCTACGTGATCTGCAGCGTGGCGGTGGACCTGAAGGTGAGCAACGTGGTGGACGTGCCCAACTATACGGTATCTGCGTTTTTACCGGAGGACCTGTTCGTCGGCTAGTGCCGCGGAAAGATCAACGTGAGGGTGTGGCATCAACTCCGTGCCACACCCTGTTGTTTGCAGAGAGCAACCGCGGCGAGCTCATGACGGCGGCAGAGGGTTTATGCTGCGGGACGATGCCTTGATAGCTTTGGATTCGCTCTGACGGATGGAGCAAGCGCTATGGCTCACCGAAACACGCGACCGCGTTGTCCCACATGATCCTCTGCAAGAGGTCTTGATCCAGGGCCTCCCAACCCATGACAAGGTCCACTGATCCGGGGAAACGGGTCTCCGGATGGGGGTAGTCGGAACTGTACATCAGCAACTGCCTGCCCATCATGTCGGACACCATCCGGACCATTTCCGGCCCCTCGTGGAGCACGATGGACGCGAAGAAGCGACCGCTGCCCATATATTCGGCCATGGTGTGCTTGAGGTCCGGCACGTAGCCCATGTACTCAATTTGGTCCTGCATGCGTGCGGCCCAGAAGGGCAGCCAGCCGAAACCGGACTCCAAGATGGAGAAGCGGATGTGCGGATATTGGTCCATGAGACCCGCGCCCAGGAACGATGCCACCGCGCGCATTGCGCCCCACGGATGCGATGCTGTACGCCCCATGAACGGGTTTTGCCAGAGGTCCCGGTATCCGGGGTAGCCTCCTGAGAAGGAGTGGTGCACCACGCACAGTCCCTCGTCTTCCACCGCGCGCCAGATCGGATGCAGATCGGGATGGTCTAGAGGATAGTCCAGTGGGAGGTTCAGCCAGATCCCGACGGCCCAGGCGCTGTTGCCCCACGTCCTGATCTCCTCTGCCGATTCTTCGATAAAACGGGCATCCAGCGTGAGCAGGGCCTTGAGGCGATGTGGGGCGACGCCGCAGAAGTCGTTCAGGAACCGGTGGTTGGCCCGGATGAACTCCAGGTCCACGGCGCGGTCCTGATGTCCCCGTGGCACGCCGGGGACCATGAGTTGCACGTCGACCCCTTCTTCGTCCATGTCCCGCAGGCGGCTCGCGGCGACCCATTCGCCGTCGGCGGCGGGGAGTTTGGCGCCCATAAACTTCTGGGGTCGGCGCTCCGTATTCTGGTCGGGTTCGGCCTGTCCCAGGGTGCGCGGCGCGTCCGAACCCCAGCCACCGCCCCCGCTGCCCAGGCTGAAGCGATGGGCGTATGGAGGCTCGAGAGTGGAGCCCGCCGAAGTCCGGCGGATGGGAGATTTGTACCTCTCGGCGTCGGAAAGCAGCTCCTTGACCGTCGAAGGCAGATAAAGCTCCAGGCTCTCTGCGGTGGCGGTTACGTGAGTGTCGGAATCGTAGACTTTCATGCCGTTTCTCATACGTCGCATCCTCCCCGGCAATGTCATGAAGTCGTCGGACTGTTTCGGCTCGCCTTACATCTGTTCATCCGGAAATAATGAAAGTGAATCCTCACTTCATGGAGGCTGCTCTGACTGAATTGCCGCCAAAGCCTCCCAATGCGTCAGATCACGCCTCCCTCAGCGTAGAGCAACATCTGGGAGTTGGTCAGGCCGAGCTCGCCTTGGAGGATTTCGGAGTTGTGCTCCCCGATGAGCGGCGCGCGCCGGCTGATGCGCCACGGAGAACCGTTGAACAGCATGGCCGGACCGGGGTATGTGAAAGTGCGGCCGAGTTCAGGGTGCTCCACTTCCTTGAAAAACTCGCGATCCTCCAGGTGGTCGTCGCCGACGATCTCGTCCATGGTGCGAATGGCTCCCCACGGGAAGTCGCGCTGCTGCCCGCCGTGGAACGAGTCCATGAGCGTGGAGTTCATGAAGAAGTCCTTCATCACCTGGACGATGTGGTCGTTTTCGGCGGCGATGACCTCAGGGTCCTGGTAGCGCTCGTCGGTCAGGTCTTCAGCCATGCCGGATTGGTCGAACCACTCCGCCAGTAGCTTGAGGCGCGCCGGCGTCAGGTTGGTGCCGGAGCGGGTGGTGTTCAGCCAGCCGCCGTCGCCGGTGGGGAACTGGATTGCCGGAGACATGTCGGGGGCCGCGTGGCGGCCGGTGTGCCGCTGCACCACCTCGCCGGTGGACAGGTAAATCGCGATTGCGCCCTCCGTGGTGAGAGCGCAAGCCTCGTGAATGGACGCGTCGATGTACTGGCCCTCACCGGCCAGGAAGCGGTAATACAGCGCCGCCATGATGCCTATGTAGGCGTAGTGCGCCCCGATGTGCCACGAGTTGCCGCCACCGGGGGCAATCGGTGGCGGGTTGGGCACGTCGATATCGTCGTAGCCGGAGGACGCCATCTGACCGCCGCCGGCCATCTGGGTGATGTCGCTGCTGACGTAGTCGCGCCAGGGGCCGGTCTGTCCGTAGGGCGTGAGCGAGCACATGATCAGGCCGGGGTTGTCGGCGGACAGCGTCTCGTATCCCAGGCCCAGGGATTCCAGGTATCCGGGCTTGCGGCTCTCCAGCACGATGTCGGCGCTTGCGGCCAGGCGCTTGAAGATGTCCTGGCCCTGCGGCGTTTCGAGGTTCAGAGTGATGCCTCGCTTGGAGGTGTTGTAGTGCCAGAAGGACAGGCTCCGCTCGCGATGGGGGACGTCGTCCATGAAGGGACCGAAGCTGCGGCAGGCCTCGCCGCCGGGCGGCTCGATCTTGATCAGGTCGGCGCCGTTGTCGGCCATGAGCTTGCCGCAGAACTGGCCCTTCTCGTCGCAGATTTCCAGCACGCGGAGGCCGTCGAGGGCGCCGGGGAGGCTGAGGTCGGCCGGACGTGCGCCGCCGGTATCGAAGTTGTCCTGTTGGTTCCCGTTCGCGGATGTCATCGCAGGGCCTCCTCGATGTATGGGTAGCGGTCCATGGTGTTGGGCCAGAAAATGCCGTTCTCGTAGCCGTCGAGCACCTCATCGTGGGTGGCGCCCAGCAGGTCCTCAAGCACCTCACGGTTGTGCTGGCCGATCAACGGCGGAGGACTGGCGATGCGCGCTGGCGATTTGGACATCTTGAAGGGAGCGTTCTGGAACTTCCACGGGCCCAGCATGGGGTGATCCATGGGCACGTACATGTCCCGGTGGCGCAGTTGCGGGTCGTTGTCCACGCGGTCCTGACTGCTCTGCACGGCCATGGCGCGAATGCCGGCGGCCTGGCATTTCTCGGTGAGCTCGTACTTGCCCATCGTTTTGGTCCACTTTTCGATGTGCTCGTCCATCTCCTCCTGGTGATCCAGGCGGCGTTCGATGGTATCGAAGCGATCGTCGGCCCAGTTGGGGCTTCCCATCAGCTTGACCAGGCTGTGCCACTCATCGTCGGACAAACAGGCGATCACGGCCCAGTCGTTGTAACCCTCAGGGGAAGTCCGGTAGGCGTTGTGCGGCGCGGCGATGGGGCCACGATAGTTGTTGACCACCTCGGCGCCGGGCCAGACCGTGCGGTTGCCGGGCGGGAACCCCTCGCGCCGGGCCTTGCGCCCGTTCACGGTCTTGTCCAGGAAGGCCGGCCCGGTGAGGGTAATGCCCGTGATCATCTGGGAGAGGTCAACGTGCTGGCCCTTGCCGGTGGCGGAGCGGTGGCGCAGGGCGGTGAGGGCGCTGATCGCGCCGTACATGCCGCCGGTGTCGTCCAGGTAGGACCAGCCCCAGCCAGCCGGCGGAGCGCCGGGCAGGCCGGAAAGGTGCGTCAGGCCGCTGAGGGCCTGCGCCGCCGGACCCATGGTGCCGTACCAGTGGTAGCGCCCGGTATGACCGAATCCGGCCATGGACACGTAGATGATGTCGGGACGGATCTTCCTGAGCTGTTCATAGCCGAGGCCCCAGCGCTGCATGATCCGGCTGCTGAAGTTCTCGATCACCACGTCCGAAACGGAAATCAGCCTTTTTACGTAGTCCAGCCCTTCCTCGGTGCGGGTGTTGACACTGATGCCGCGCTTGTTGGCGTTGGTGTCTGCGAACTGGCCCGTGGAGTTGGGTCCGGGTTCCACGCCGGGCGGAACGGTGAAACGGTTCTGGCGCAGCGTGTCGAGGTTCAACGGCCACTCGACCTTGATGACCTCCGCGCCCAGGGTGCCCAGCCAGCGGGCCGCCCATGGGCCGGCGCGGACCCAGGTGAAGTCGACGACGCGAATACCTTTCAACGGGGTCGGCAGTGGCATCAGAAAGCCTCCGGCGGGTACTCAAAACCCGAATATCAGTTGTGGCCGCCAGTTTAGGCCATGACGGGGCCACGGGCAACCTTGGGCCCGCCCTCACACGTACCCAGTTTGTCATCGTCGATAGGAAGTGCGATGGAGGCGAACTCGCGATGACAGTTCCGGCGACAATGGGCGCGGGTGAGGCGCTCGAGGGCGGCGCAGCGTCGGCGGAGTTGGGAGATGGTCGTGGGATCGCATCGTGATTGTCCTCCGCCAGAGGCGGCAGCATCTACGGTATTTCCGGATGGGCAGGACCGGCGACGGCGGAGATTTTGGGAAATCCCGCTCATTTCCGCTCACGTCCGCGCATTTGAGTAGGGCGTTGGGATGGGTCATGGGGGCGGAAAGCGCGGTTTTGGCGGCGATAATTGTGGTTTTCGCGGGCGGGTGAGCGGTTCTGGTGCAGCGGCGTTTGGAGTATGGCATGGGACCGATCAGGGTAGGACGACGGGTTGGATGCAGACGTTCACGTAGTTTGATGGTAAAGGCGGAGGGAGGGAGGGCAGGGGCAACTGAGGAGTGTCGCTGGACCGGGCCTTGTCAAAATCGCCGTTGCCGTTGCGCGTCGGCCCCTGGCGGACGCGCAATGACGTTTCCAGCCAAAACGCCTGCGCACGAGTGGGCACGCCCGTCGAAATGGAGCGAGGATGCCCAAGGAGCGGCCTCCGCCGGCACGTTTCCAAGAGGTGGGCGTCTGCAAGGGTAGAGAGGCATTTTACGATGGCAGGTCGGCCGCGCTGATATTGGCGCCACGAAGCGGGTGGATGAAGTGTCCCGGTGTTCCCAAAGTTACTGCCTCCACGCTCACGTCCACAAGGCGAAAACCGGGCGAACTGCGATCGGTTTTCTTGACCCGAATCGAGGCGGCTACCTAT
>JAJDXU010000399.1 GCA_022823105.1 Dehalococcoidia bacterium | reverse complement strand
TGGCGGTTGCATCGATGTAAAACTCCCCCGTCAGAGGTAACCCCATGACCCTCTCCGAAATCCGCCGCCAGGTCAACGCCCTCATGCGCCGGTTCGCTCGTGAACTCGCCATCCTCAAACTCCGCCGCATCGCCGAATCCGTCTCCGACGAGTGGGACCCTTCGGAACCCCCGGAACCCGCCGACGTCATCAGGCGCATCGCCAATGCCGGCTTCCTCCTCCCCACCTACGCCGACCTGGGCCGCTACCTCAAGGACATCCGGCTGCGGGGCGATGTTCCCGAGTACGAGGCCATCGTATTCAACCTGCTGCCCTGGGCCAGCCACGACCGCTACCGCGACTTCTTCCGCTGGGACCTTCCCGCCCCCGCGCGTTAGCCGTCCCCCCACCGTTTACCGTCAGTGCCGGCGCCCTCCGGCTTGCTCACGCGGCAATCTTGTTCCACCGGTAAAAAAATGAGCAATTCATTTCCTGAACCTGTCCTTTCCGCAGGCAAAAGAAATGGCTGGGGATACAGGATTCGAACCTGTGATACCTGATCCAGAGTCAGGCGTCTTACCACTAGACTAATCCCCAGCGTGGCCCTTCGATTCTAGCAGAGGGAGCGGCGGGTTTTCAACGCGCACGCCCACCGTACAGGGCCTTTCCAAAGTCGCGACACGTCCCGCTCATGGTGCGGAACGTCCGCCTCTGGCGGGAGCCTGTAGAACCATGAGCGCGTCCTTCGACAGGCTCAGGACGAGCGGATAGACTTCAATCGCACAACTTTGCAAAGACCCTGCCCACCGTACAGGGCAATCGCATTTCAATTGTTGGCCCTTGGATAAGGCTCTTCCGTCCACCGTCATACCGGCGAAAGTCGCAGATACGCCTGCGGCGGGCCGGTATCCAGCGCTTGAAATCGGCAGTCTCTCGGTTGCTGTCTTCATTCGGTGGCCTCTGGGTTCCGGCCTGCTCTGGAGTGACGGGCGTCTGAATCCCAAACGCGATTGCCCTGCCCCACCGTATGCAGCCCACCGGCAAACTGTTGCGGGAGGGTATCCCCCTCACCTTGCCCTCTCCCGCCGAGGGAGAGGGGTCAACTGCCCGACAGGCGGGCTCACTGCTGCGCCTGCCAGGCTTCGAGGTTCTGCTGCATGTATTCGAGGTGTTCGCGGACGTGGGCCTCGTAGATGTCCAGCCAGTCGTCGAGGGTGGTGTCGCCGTTCTCGGGGTGGTAGGCGGTGTTGGCCCAGGTGGATTCGGGCAGGGACTTGATGAGGGTGTAGGTCTTGCCGCGCAGCCACTTGAACAGGTTGATGGTGTCGTCGATGTCCTGCTCGTGGTAGTCAAGGGCCGTAGCCCATTGGTTCTCGTCGTAGTCCATGAGGGTGCGGCCCGGCTCGGCGATGAGGCGGCGGGCGCGGATGTAGCTGTTGGCCTCGCTGTCGGTGATGTGGATGACGTGCTCGTGGATGCTCCAGCAGCCGTGCTCGTCGCGGAACTGCCACATCTCCCTGGGGAACCGGTCCAGCGCCTCCACAAGCTGGTCATGGGCGTTGCGGTAGGACTCAATCTTCTGCTGGCGGATTTCGGGGGTCATTGGGGTGTCGCTCCGTAAAAGGGTGTTTTTATTTTACATCGATGCGCAGGATGCACAGGATGCGTTGTCCGCTCATGGTGAGCCTGTCGAACCATGAGCGGACGGCTCGGGCAATCGGTGGCGCGTACACCGTGGGGCGGATAGAATGGCAGCGGAATTGCTGCGAAGACATACGCCGATTTCTCAATTCGAGGAGCGATTACTCATGCAACTAGGAGCCATTTTCCCGCAGACCGAGATCGGGGCCGACCCGATTGCCGTGAAGGATTTCGCGCAGGCCGCCGAGGCGCTGGGCTACGAGCACCTGCTGGTGTTCGACCACGTGCTGGGCGCGGACCACACGCAGCGGGCCGAGTGGAACCGTCCGTACAACAAGGACGACATGTTCCACGAGCCGTTCGTGATGTTCGGATACCTGGCCGCCCTCACCGAAAAGATCGAGTTCTGCACGGGCATCATCATCCTGCCGCAGCGTCAGACGGCGCTGGTGGCCAAGCAGACCGCCGAGGTTGACGTGCTCACCAACGGGCGGCTGCGCCTGGGCATCGGCGTGGGCTGGAACGACGTTGAGTACGAGGCGCTGGGCGAGAACTGGGAGAACCGCGGCCGCCGTTCCGCCGAGCAGATCGAGGTGATGCGGATGCTGTGGACGCAGGAGGTGGTCAATTACGAGGGCCGCTACCACAAGATCACCCACGCCGGCATCAACCCGCTGCCGGTGCAGCGTCCGATTCCGGTGTGGTTCGGCGGCGGCGCGCCGCAGGTGGTGCGGCGTCTGGCGCGGATGGGCGACGGATGGTTCCCGCAGTTCAAGCCCGACGGAGAGGGGCGGGAGAAGCTGGAGGAGATGCGCGAACTGGCCCGCGGCTACGGCCGCGACCCGTCGGACATTGGCGTCGAGGGCCGCGTCGCCCTCATGGACAGCAACGACCCCGACGACTGGAACAAGCTGGCGTCGGATTGGGACGACGCGGGCGCGTCGCACCTTTCGGTGAATACGATGCGGGCCGGGTTGAGCGGGCCCGACCAGCACATCGAGGCGATCCGTCGGTTCAAGGAAGCGGTTAGCTAACGCACCACCGAGTGCGTTGGTGAAGGTGTAGGGGCGAATGATTATTCGCCCCTACGCTTGGGTACAGAATCGCGGACTATTCAGTCCACTCGCGGACGTAGAGTTGTTGTGCGCCTGTTTCCGGTGATTGGCGCGAACGGGATTTGGGGTTGCCTGCCCACAATTTTTCCAGCCGGTCCAGGGCGGCCTGGCCGGGTTCGTGGTGACGGGCGAGCCAGCAGCCAATGATGGTACCGGTGCGTCCGACGCCGCCCCAGCAGTGGACGTACACCGTTTCGCCGGCTTCCAAGTGGGCGTCGATGGTGTCCAGCGCCTGCATGGTCAAGTCCCTTGACCTTGGGATGGACATGTCGCGGATGGCGAAACGCTGGTGGGTCTGGAACTGCTTGTCCAGCAGGTGGTCGTAGGGTTCCAGGAACTCGTCGGCCTCGGTGAGGTCGATGAACGCGGTAACGCCGGCGTTGGTGAGTTGCTTCAGTTTTTCCCTGGACGATTGCTCGTACGGAGTGCGCGGGTAATCGCCGGCCAGCAGTTTGCCGGGGACTACCCAGTAGCAGTGGGGGATGGGGCGGGGTGGGTTTTGGTTGGATTGCATATAGTCCGGCATGCAGGGGCGGGCCTCCGGCGGGTGGTTCAGTCGTTAATCCGCCGGGAGCGTGAAGGTTGCTGTGCCCTCGGCATCGCGGCGGTGATTGGCCAGGGCAGCTACGACTTGGGTGAGCCTACCGACCCGGTTGTTCAGGTCATCGACGCGGCGAATCAGCATTATCAGCGGCGGCATGAATACTGCGATGAGCGTGGCGCCCACGCCGATTATTGCGATAGTTTGAGCGTCCATACCAAGCCGCTCCGCAACGATTATGTCGGTATTTTTAACGCGGGCGAAGGCCGGGCCACTGCCTAAACCTTGCCCACCAGGTCCTTCAGCGCCGCATACGTCCGCGCGTCTGAGTCGGGGTCGTCGCCGGCGGTGAAGATGTTGGCGATGAAGTCGGTGGCGCCGGCGTCGGCGAAGGCTTCGAGTTGGCTGCGCAGGGATGACTCGTTGCCGACCACGGCCACTTCGGACGGGCCCTCGACGTCCTCGACGTCCAGGATGCGGCGGTAGTTGTCCAGGTGTCCGTAGCGCTCGTAGGACTCGGCGGCGGCGCGGCGTCCCACTGCCTCATCGTCGCACACGGTGGCCGGGAGGCCGACGCAGATGCGCGGCTCGGGGCGTCCGGCGGCCTCGGCGGCGGCGTTGATGCGGGGACGGACGTGCTCGCGGATGGCGCGGGGGCCGGCCATCCAGGTGATGGTGCCGTCGGCCTGCTGGCCGGCGAGGCGGAGCATACGGGGCGCCAGCGCGGAGATCAGCACCGGGCAGTTTGGGCGGTCGAGCACGTCGAGCTCGGCGTTTACGTTGTAGAACTCGCCGGAGAACTGCACGCGGCCCTCGTCGATGAGGGGGCGCAGCACGGAGAGGTATTCTCGGGTGTGCAATGCGGGGCGGTCATAGGACAGGCCAAAGCTTTCCTCGATGCCGGGGCGATGGGACGGGCCTATGCCCAGGAGGAACCGGCTGTTGGTAGCTGCGGCGGTGGTGATGGCTTGCTGCGCCAATGCCATCGGGTGGCGTGGATATGTGGGGACGACGCCGACGCCCAGCTCGATGCGGTTGGTCTGGGTTCCGGCGAGAGCCAGGACGGTGAGGGCGTCGTAGCCGCGGGCGGAGATGTGGGGGATCCAGAAGCTGTCGAAGCCGTCGGCTTCGGCCTGCTTGATGCGGCCGATGAGATCGTCCAGGCTCATCAGGTCGGCGGCGGACGCTCCTACGAAAACTCCGATGCGCATCAGTCTGCCTCCGCCGGTTCGGGCTCGATGTTGAGGATGCGGCGGGCCACGACGCGGGCTTCGTCGAGGTTGGCGACGAAGCGGTCCTCGGGGACGCGATGCAGGGTGTTGAGGGCGTGCAGGTGGTCTTCGACGGGGGATCCCTCAAGTCCCATGACGATGGACTCGGTGTCCTCGTCGGTGGCGATGTCGATCATCTGCTCGACCACCAGGGCGGCGCTGTCATCCATGTAGAGGGTCTCGGAGAAATCGAAGATCACCACCTCGTGGTCGCGGATGTCGCCGCCGATGGTGTTGACCAGGTTGCTGGAGGAGGCCACGGAGAACCGGCCGCGCATACCCACCACGCCGACGTGGGCGGCGAACTCGTCGCCCTCGTTGGCGGCCGCGGCCTCTTCCGGCGAGTCGTAGAGAAACACCTGGTCCAGGAGGGGAGTGGACACCACGCTGTCGAGTTCCTGGCGCTCGATCTGGCGGGCGGCGACCATGCCGGCGGCGATCAGGCCGATGGCGATGGCCGTGACCAGGTCGAGGAACACCGTCAATGCCAGGGTGATCACCATTACCACCAGGTGGTCGCGTTGGATCTTATGGGCGCGTTTGATCAGGCGCCAGTCGATGATGTCCCAACCGACCTTGACCAGGATGCCGGCGAGCACGGCGTGGGGAATCTCGGTGACGTACCGGCCCAGGCCCAGCACGAGGGCGAGAAGCACACCCGCACGCACCACGCCGGAGAAGGGGGTGCGTCCGCCGGAGCGGATGTTGATGACCGTGCCCAGGGTTGCGCCGGCGCCGGGCAGACCGCCGATGAGGCCGGCGATGGTGTTGCCGAGTCCCTGGCCGATCAGCTCGCGGTTGGCGTTGTGGCGGGTTCGGGTCAGCGAGTCTGCGATCAGGGAGGTGAGCAGGCTGTCGATGGAGCCCAGGAGGGCGAGGATCAGCGCTGGGGTCAACGAACTGACCAGGAAGCCGATGTCGAACACCGGGATACGCAGGTCGGGCAGGCCGGTGGGCACGTCGCCAATGACTCTGAGGTCGGTCAGCCAGAATATGCCGATGGCCGAGCCAATGATCATGGCCGCCAGTGGCGCGGGCAGGTACCGGTTCAATGGAGGACGCCAAAGGACACCGACGAGAAGGGTGATGGCGGCGACGATCAGGGCATGTACCTGGGCGTTGGATACGGCATCGGGGATGGCGGTGATTTTCGCCAACACGCCGCCCGGTTGAGCCTCTGCGCCCGCGAAGGGGGCGACCTGCACCAGCATTACGATGATGCCGATGCCGGTCATGAAGCCGGATATTACGGAGTACGGCGTGTAGGCGACAAAACGCCCGATTCTGATCGCGCCCAGTACCATCTGGATGACGCCGGCGAGCACGACCACGGTGAAGGCCTTGGCGAAGTCGCCCTCGGAATGGACGGTCACGATGACCGCCATGGCGACGCTCATGGGGCCGGTGGGTCCGGAGATCTGGGAGCGGGTGCCACCGAACACAGCGGCGAAGAAACCCACGGCGATTGCGCCGTACATTCCGGCGATGGGTCCCAGGCCGGAGGCTACGCCGAAGGCGAGGGCGACGGGAAGACCCACGACGGACGCGGTGATCCCGCCGAACAGGTCGCCGCGCAGCATTGCAAGGCTGTAGGTGGGTCTCATTGGGTTTGCTTATCGGGCCGTGGGCGGGAATTGGAGGGGGCGGCCGAGAAGTCTGGCTAGCCGGCCACGGCACGACCTCCGAGGAGCGCTGATACGCGGTCCAGGATGCGGTGGCCAACCTCGTACTTGGACAGCAGGGGGAGTCGCTCCACCTGCATCTCACGGTCGATCAGGACCACTCGATTGGTATCCACACCGAACCCGCTGCCTTCTTCAGTTATGTCGTTGGCGACGATGAGGTCCAACGACTTGCGACGTACTTTATCGGCTGCGTTGGCTTCAAGGTTCTCACTCTCGGCGGAGAACCCTACTCTTACGAAACTGCCCACAGCCGTCGCCAGTATATCGGTGGTTTTTTCCAAGTCAATAGACATTTCGTCCGCGGCGGTCTTTTTGATCTTCTGCTGGGCGGCAACGGCCGGGCGGTAGTCGGCGACGGCGGCGGCCATGATGAGGGCATGGGCGTTGGATGTTTCGTGAAGCACCGCGTCGCACATGTCCTGTGCCGACTTGACCGACTCCACGCGGATGAGCGGCGGGTTGGGGAGCGCGGTGGGTGCGGTGACCAGGACGACCTCTGCGCCGCGGTCGCGGGCGGCCTCGGCGACGGCGTATCCCATGCGGCCGGACGAGTGGTTGGTGATGACCCGCACGGGATCGATGGCTTCCTGGGTGCCGCCGGCGCTGACGATGACCTTGCGACCGGCCAGATCGCCGGTCTTGCCCAGGGCGGCGGCGATGTGTCCCAGGAGGTCGGCCGGTTCGACCAGGCGGCCCATGCCCATCAGGCCGGAGGCGAGGCGGCCGGGAGCGGGGCCGGCCAGGAACACGCCGCGGGCGCGGAGGCGGGCCACGTTTTCCTGCGTGGCCGGATGGTCATACATGTTGGCGTCCATGGCCGGGGCGACCAGCAGGGGAGCCTCGGTGGCGATGACGGTGGTGGTCAGCGGGTCGTCGGCGAGACCCGCGGCCAGGCGGGCGATGCAGTGGACGGTTGCCGGCGCGATAACCACGATGTCGGCCCAGCGGGCGAGGGCGACGTGCTCGACGCTCTGTTCCGAGTTGGGGTCGAAGGTGTCGGTCACGACGGCGCGGTGGGTGAGGCTGCGGAACGCCAGCGGGGTTACGAACTGGGTTGCTCCGTAGCTGAGGATGGTCTCGACGTTGACGCCGGCCTGCACCAGCTTGCTGGCGAGGTCGAGGGCCTTGTAGCAGGCGATGCTGCCGGTGACGCCGAGGACGATGTTTTTTCCGGCCAGCGCTGATTCCATGTGGGCCACCAGTACAGTCAGTCGGAGGTATCGCCGGACTGCGACGCGTTTGCCAGTGTCGTTTTTCCGGCGTTCATGCGGTAGATCAGGTCGAGTCCGACCAGGGTGAGTTCCTGGTTGACATCATCGAAAACGGGAGCGTGGTCGGCGATTACGGTGACCAGGCCGCCGGTGCCGACCACCTTGGCGTCGTGGCCGATCTCGTTTTTGAACCGCTCCACCATGCTGGTGATCAGACCCGCGTAGCCCAGGACGATACCGGACTGCAGGGCGGCGGTGGTGTTGCGGCCCACGGCGGCCTGCGGCGCGACGAGTTCCACGCGGCGCAGCAGGGAAGTGTTGAGATACAGGGCATCGACGGACACGTTGATGCCGGGGGTGATGGCGCCGCCCAGATACTCGCCGTCGCGCGAGACGGCGTCGAGAACGGTGGCGGTGCCCAGGTCGACGACGATGACAGGGGTCCCGTAGAGCTGCACCGCGGCCACGGCGTCCACGATGCGGTCGGCGCCCACGTCCCGGGGTGTGTCGTACTTTATGGGCATTCCGAGGTCGATCTGGGAGGATACCTGCAGGGGATCGACGCCGAAGAAACGCTGGCAAACGTCCTCGAACATGCCGGTCAGGGGAGGGACCACAGAGCAGATGCAGGCCGCGGTGATGTCGGAGGACGCGATACCGCGGAACTCCAGCAGGTTCTTGAGCATGATGCCGTATTCGTCGGCGAGCCGCCTGGAATCGGTGGCGAACCGGAGGGTGGTGACCAGCCGTTCCTCCGGTTTGATGCCGTTGCCGGCCGTCGGGCCGTCGCGGAACACGCCCAGTGTGACGGCGGTGTTGCCGATGTCGATGGTGAGCAGCATCTGCGTAACCCGGCACATAGTATAATTTTCGCGGAACGCAGTCAAAAAGGTCAGCGGCCGGATCAGGGCCATCGCATTTGGAATTTAGACGCACGACACTCCGGCGAAAGCCGGAGTCCATAGGCTACCGAATGAAGACAGCGACCGCGAAACCGCCGATTTCAGGCACTGGATACCGGCTTTCGCCGGTATGACGGTGGGTGGAAGAGCCTTATCCAAGGGGCAACAATTGAAATGCGATTGCCCTGGCGGTCGGATGATGGACCGGGATGAGGAACCCGGGACGAGGAGCGCATCATGCTAACCAAAACGCAAACGCAACCCGTCCGCGATCTTCTGCAAGATGCCCAGCGGCACTTTGAGGACGATGAAAAGCGGCTGGGGTCGCAAAAGTTATGGGATGCCGCCGTCGCCGCGCTGGAGTTGATTGCGGAGGAACGGGGGTGGCCCTGCAAGACCAAAGAAGACCATTGGGACATGATAGACCACCTCACTTCCGGATTTTCCGATCCGGAGGAAGCGTGGCTGGATGCCGGTTACGGCACGGTGTTGGACCTGCAAGAGTACGCTGCCGGCGGCTTTGCCGAGGATTACGAGTTCATCGTCTCCGTTCCAGGAGGAATCGGATTTGTACATGAACTACTCAAAATCGCTGAACGCTCGACGTAATGCAAGCAAGCGCACATCTGCAGGTTGCGCGCGAATTCCTGGCCGCGTCGGAAAGTTACTCCGTTGCCGCGGCTCCGCTCATCAAATCTGAAATGTTGTGGTGCGCCGCAGCGCATTCTGTCAAAGCCGCCGCCAACCAGTACGGCTGGACCAACGACAGCCACAACGACCTGTTCCGCGCTGTGAGTCGACTGGCAAGGCGATTGTCGGAACCGAGGTTAACCGCGGAGTTCAACGCAGCCAGCAGATTGCACAAGAATATGTACGAGGGCCATCTGCAACCTGGCCGGCTGATTCGCGACGCTGCTACCGTCCACCGATTTGTGGAGCGTGTGGACGCGATTCTGGCGGCTTACCCGCGTCTGCCACGCCGGCGGACATCCGGCGTCCAAGCCTAGCGGCGGTCGAAGCCGACCTGGACGATGCGGGGCTGGTCCACGCCGGCGACCCCAACGTACTGAAACAGCGCGCCGTCGGCTTCGCGGTACTTGGCCTCCTGCACGACCACGGTGTCCCCACCGACGAGGAGGTTGGCGAACGGCGCCGCCTGCGAGCCGGAGTCGGGATCTGTCGGGAAGTTGAAATTGAGCCCGGGCACGTTGGTGAACTCGATGCGGCCCCGCTCATCGCTGACCCAGAATTCGTCAATGACGGTGTTGCTGGCGATCTGACCCAAGGCGACGTTGATTTCCTGTGGGGTCATGCCGGCCCTGAGGGCGGCGTCGACGTAGTAGGCGACGAGGGTGGCCTGGGCGACCATGTGATCCTCAACGGAGGCCTGGGGAGAGGCTACTTCCGCTGCCGAGTCACCGCCGCCACCGCAGGCGATCACCAGAAAAAGTGCGATTGACAGGGTAATCAATGCCACGAGTTTCAGCATGCAAATTCTCCTGTGAAAGCGTACGTCAACCATTGTACACGATACCGTTTGGAGGCTGGTTTTGTGCTAAAATCGCGGATAAGACGCGTTTTTGGAGACTTACCGATGGCCAATATGGAACTGGTGCAGATCGTGAAGCGGGGACGGGACGCGGTGGCGGCATGGCGCGAGGAGAATCCCAATACGGTCATGGACCTGAACGAGTGCTACATGAGCCACGCCCGCATTCCCATGGTGAACCTGCGGGGCGCGCACATGCGTAATGGCGACTTCATGGGCGCGATGGTGCGCCGCGCCGACCTGTCCAACAGCTTCATGAACAACGCTCACTTTTACCGGGCGGACCTGCGGGAAGCCGACATGACCAGCGCCATCGCGCCGGGCGCGAACCTGCGGGGCGCGGACCTGCGCAACGCCAACCTGGCCGGCATCATCCTGGACGGCGCCACCCTCTCGGAGGCGAATCTTTCCGGCGCAGACCTGACCAACGCGAACCTGGATCGCAGCAACCTGGACCGGGTCAACTTCACCGGAGCCAACCTCACGGGCGCGAGCTTCAACGGCGCCAACCTGTCGCGCACCAATCTCTCGCAGGCCGTGCTCAATGAGGCGGACTTTTACGAAGCGATTCTGAACGACGTGGCGACCGAAGAGGCGAACTTCGAGAATTGCATCATCGGCTACACGGTTTTCCAGAACTGTGCCATGGACGCTGCACAGGGGTTGGACAACGTTCGCCACGATGCGCCCAGCACGATTGGTCTGGACACACTGCTGCGCTCGCAGGGCGCTCTGCCGCAATCGTTCATCCTGGGTTCGGGAATACCGGTGGCCGTGGCGGGGATTCAGGACTCGGTAGCGGACGCACCGGTGACCACGTTGGAGGTACATATCTCCTGCGCCAACGCGGACATCGGGTATGCCCGTCAACTCGAGGCGAACCTCCGGAACCAGGGAGTCCGAACCTGGGTGTTCGCGGAGGGTTTCCGCGGCAATCCGCTGGTCGATCGACGAGCCTCCTCCGGAGAGGAAGAGATCGAACGGTGGGTGCGGCATTATGACCGGCTGATCGTGGTCTGCACTGCGGCCGCGCTGGACAGTGAAACGGTGCGCAACGACATCACGGCGGCCCAGGAATTCGAGAATACCAACGACCGATGGACCATGTTCCTGGTGGATGCGGACGGCGTGATGGGCGCCGGCAGGGCGCGCACGGCCCGCCTGCTCAAGGAGGATCACCGTGTGTTCGACCTGACGGGACAGGCGGAGGGATCGGATGAATACCAGGAAACCCTTGCCGGTTTGATTGAAAACCTGCGGGAGGAGCAGCCGGCCAGCGCGGCCAAGCCTCCCCGCCAGACGGTGGACCCAAGGACGCTGCAGCTGTAAATCGCGTTCAGAGCGAGACGGTAGCGGGGGCGAATCCGGATCAGGCGGATTCGCCCCTACGCATTGTGGTCGGCGCGGGCGATGCCGGGTGTGTTATGTCCGGCGGGATCATCGCGCGACGGTTCGGTTGGCGGTGTACGCGTCGATCTGGTCTGAAACCGGATTTGGTCGAGCGTTGACCAGGTTACGTCAGCCCGGTAGCATCGAAAGCGAATCAATCGAAACGCGAGGCCCCGAATGCCCATCACCGAAAAGGAAATGGAGACCGTCAAGGAGATAGTCCTGAACGGAGCGCGGGGGCACTTTCCGCCTCCGGTCCAGTTCCACGATGCGAACCTCGCCGCGAGATTGGATGCCGAGGACCAGGAATACATCAGAGTCAAGCTACTGTATTCGGCACCCAACCCGGTCCTCGACGGGTACCTGATGATGACGCTGTTCAGGGTAATCGACGAGCCGATACGCAACGCGGGTATCACGGCGAATACTCTGGTCGGGTACTCGGATATCAACGATCCCACCTTGCCGGAACACATGAAAGCCACCATCCCGCCTGCTCCCGCGTCATGATAGACCCGCAGGAGCTAATCGCCACCTGCTCCAGGCTAGTTCCGCAGGCTGCGATTCCCCCATCCTCGGAAGCGGATATGCGGCGCGCAATCAGCACCGCATATTACGCCGTGTTCCTCACGCTGGCAGCGTCCAACGCTGATCGCCGGCCGACCGCAGTCTGATATGTCGACCCAAGATTGGGAACGGGTGTACCGCCGTCTCGACCACGGGAGGGCACAAAACAACCTGCGTACGATCTTGCGCCAACTGTCCCGACACGGAGAGAACTTCGCGCGGACTTTCGTAGAGCTACAACAGCTGCGACAGGAAGCCGATTACGACTCTAACGCCGTGGTTACCCATTCAGATACGGTCAACTCGATTGAGTTGGCCGAAACTGCGATCTCCGCTTTTGCCCAGTTGAGTGAAGAGGAGCGCCGGTTCCTGGCGGCGCAATCGCTTTTCGACAGGCGGTGATGGGCACGAATGGAGTTGAGTGGGAGAGCGGGTCTTCGACTCGCTCTTATTATTGCGCCCGCGGCGGTACACGGAATCGCAGTATCGGACGATTGTCTTAAAATGAGTGCAGGGGCGGGATGATTCCCGCCCCTGCGTGTTGTCCGTTCCTGAGAACCGACCGATTTGGATGCTACATCGGTTAGATGTAGTCTTCCTCTTCGTACATCATGTCGACGTTGTCGGTGCTCTGTCCGAGGCCGCGGGTGACCTCGACGCGGAAGGCTTCGAGCATCTCATCGGTGATCTCGTTGCCGTTGGCGCGGGCGGAGTCCTTCAACTGGTCGAAGGCCCATTCGCCGGTGTCGCCGTGAGGCATGTCGAAGAAGCCGGTCTCGAAGACGGGGAGTTCACCAGGTCCGAAGTAGCCCTTGCCCTCGATGTTGTAGCCTTCGAGGTCGTGGGTGCCCTTGCCGAGGACCTGACCGGTGGCAGCGTAGTGCTCCATGGTGGCCTTCATGCCGTACTTCTGGATCGGGCAAACCTTCATGCAGACGCCGCAACCGAGGTAGCGGGCCATGACGGGGCGGCAGCGCTTGAAGTAGAGTTTGTTCTTCTCGATTCCGCGCCACCAGATCTTGTCGCGCATGAGGGCGCGGCCCGGGCAGCGGTTCACGCAGACCTGGCACACCTGGCAGAA
>JAJDXU010000036.1 GCA_022823105.1 Dehalococcoidia bacterium | reverse complement strand
CTAGAGTTCGAAGGTCTGAACGGCGACATTCTGGAGGAATTCCGGAGTCTCGCCGCCGGTGGACAAGTCTTCGAGAGGCTCTCGGATCTGTTCGACGCAGGTGCCGGGTCCCAACGCGGTTTGCTGCGGGTCGAAGCGGATCAGCCGCTGAACATGAGCGGCCTGCTCGAGATCCCCAACGGTCGCGGCGACACCATGCTGACTCCGGCACCCCGGGTGAGCGGAGCGGCTGCCTCGTCCGGGCTGATGTCTCAGCGCAGGGTGCTGCCGGTGCTGACCACGGGTGCAGGGCAGCATGTTGACTACGTGCTGATGAATGGCGGCGAAAGCACTGTCAGGGGCGAACTTTCTGTCACCGGCCGCGCACCCGTGGCATACGAAATCGAAGCCGGGGGCGTGTTCATCCACGAATCGCCGTCCACGGCGGAGCCGCTGCTGACGGGGCATGGCACGGTCAGTGCCACCGAGGGTGAGGCGCCGGCTGCGTTCGCGGTGGTGACCTCGTCACGGCGCGATGGCAGCATCCGCAGCGCGCACACCGTCACTTCCCACCAGGAAGGCACGCTGTTCTGGGCACCGGTGGATACCTATCCGGATGTCCTGCATCACGGCGACATCGACGCCGAACTGCACATCGCCAACGAAGGCCTGGTGCACGCGACGCTCCATCTTGAACTGTTCGACATCGACGGCGCGTCGGCGGCCAGGTATGAGCGTACCGTACCCTTGGGTGAGCGCGCGATGCTGTCGCTGGAGGAGGTTTTCGGCAGCAGCCCCATCCGCGGTACCCTGAGGGTTTTTTCCGATACGGCGGTGACGCTGAGCCTGCAGGAGACCACTGTAACCATCAACGAAGAAATGGTGGTAGCCGACGTGCCACTGCAGGCGACCCCGGCGGAGGCCTCCGACGAACTTGTGTATCCGATCTTCCGCAACGGGCAGGGCCATGCTACCGAAGTCGTGTTGGTCAACACGGACCGGGAAGCCCGCGAGGGCGAGCTCAACGTGCTGTCCGCTGATGGGGATACCCGAACGATGATTCTCAGATAACGGCTACGGCGCCGGTCAGGCTCGCATGCTGATCTGCGGACTATGGAGGCTGGACTTGTCGGCCTATTCCGCGCCCGTGGTCTTCTCGAAGAACGGATTGCCGAAATCGTCCTTGAGATCGATCAGGAACTGGTTGTTCTCCTGACATATGTACTCGGCAAGGTCCTGGCCTTCGGACCACGGGATATCCCAGGCAATCGTCCAGGGTTCGCTGTACGCCCCGGGGTCGGTAATGGTCACCTCATAGTGGAGGGTGTCACGATCCGGCCGGGTGATCCGTTCGACCGTGCGAAGCTGATCCGAATGCATATGCCCGGAGTAGTCCAGCCAGGTCTTCTCGTTGTAGCCGACCGTGTCCACCACCAGGGTATCGCCTTCCCAGTGGCCTACGGAATGACCGAAGTAGGTCGGATTCAGCGCGTCGCCTTCCGGGTGGGCCCGTCCGTCCATGTGGATTT
Organism: Dehalococcoidia bacterium; assembly: GCA_022823105.1. Classification (GTDB taxonomy): domain Bacteria; phylum Chloroflexota; class Dehalococcoidia; order Lucifugimonadales; family UBA3495; genus Bin87. Next base: position 2,943 of record JAJDXU010000036.1, on the reverse strand, counting down.
CCCGCCAGACGTGCCCGCCTCCCTCGTAGATCACGATGATGCGGCCGCGGTGCTGGATGATCTCGGCCGGATACGGTGTGGCAAATGCGCGCGGTCCGCCGGGAGGCAGGCAGAAGCCCTCCGGATCGTAAAGCGAACGATTGGCCCTGTTGTAGTCCAGCATGGCTGCGGTCCATGGCAACAAGGGTGCGCTGGCGCCCTCTTCAGCGCCGACCATAATCCTGGAAAAATCCTGGATCCATGGGAGATCCCACACGCCGTCGCCGCCAAGATCCACCGTACCGTCGGGTAGCCGCGGCGTCGGCGGCGACTTTTGCGAAGTGTCCTCGGCCTCCTGGGCGAGGGTGGAGGCATGGGGCAGGGTAAGCAATGCCAAGGCAGCAGCGTTCGAAATGACGGACTTGATCATGAAAACATCTCCGCTAGCGTGAGTTGCCGGACACTCGCCCGGCGATTGAACAGCACGCCGGCTATTCGGTCAGTCGTCCTCGGCGCGATTCGTCGCGTTGAACAACTGTTGGCCGTTGGCGAGCACCACCGAGCGCGCGTTGCCCTTGAGGCTGCCGTCCCGGGCCCGGGATCCGGTGACGCTCACGGTGTCGCCGATCTGCATGGAATTCCGCGTCCAGCCGCGACGCATCAGGCCGTTGGGGCTGCCCAGTTCCAGCGCCCAGTTTTCCCAGTCTCCGGTCTCGGTTTCCACGTCGATGTAGAAGAACGTATGGGGGTTAGCCCATTTCACGCTGGTTACGATCCCGGTCAGTTCGATGGGGCTGTCCGCATCGAATTCCGCCGCAAAAGAATGGTGCGCCACCGCCTGTACGGGCAGCGCAAGCATGCCGATTGCAAGCATTGTCGCGGCCGACTTCAGTATGAGTCTCATCGCCTTAGTCCTCGCTAATTGATAGTCACAAGGAACGTGCCGGTCTCGTCGCCGTGCCGGTAGGTTCCCGAATACCTTCTGCTGGTCCAGGAGCCGAGATTCTCGATCGTCCCGGTAGCCACGTAGCGGGCGGTGCCGCCGTCCTCGACAGGCATGTCCGCTTCAATGGTGAGTGTCCATGTGGACGCATCCAGTTCCGCCCGGTCGATCGCCACGCCGTTGCGCCCCGGATTGATCAATCCGGTGAGCTCGTTGCCGGTCCACTCGATGAGCAGCAGGACGCGCCGCTGCTCGGACTCGCTGGGGCCCCAATAGCCGCTCCACGAGCCCTTGGCGGGATGACCGAGCTGGGCCCACAAAGGGGCCGCCGCGACAAACACGAGCAGACAGACTCCGCGAAACAAGTTTGTCATCGTCGAATACCCTGAATTGCCTGAACTGTCTGGGCGAATGTCCCGGCGCCGTCAGAAATGGACCACCGAGCGGATGCTCTCGCCCTCGTGCATGAGATCGAACGCCTTGTTGATGTCTTCCAGCCCCATGGTGTGGGTGATCATCTCGTCCACCTTTATCTCGCCGGCCATGTACTGCTCGACCATGCCGGGCAGTTCGCTCCGGCCCCTGACGCCGCCGAAAGCGCTGCCGCGCCACACTCGCCCGGTCACCAACTGGAACGGCCTTGTGGCGATCTCCTGGCCCGCGCCGGCCACGCCGATGATGGTGGACTCGCCCCAGCCCTTGTGGCAGCACTCCAGCGCCGCGCGCATCAGGTTGACGTTGCCGACGGCTTCAAAGGAGTAGTCCACCCCGCCGCCGGTGAGATCGACGACGACGTCCTGGATCGGGTCATCGTGGTCTTTGGGATTCACAAAATCCGTGGCGCCCAATGCCATCGCCATTTCCGCCTTGTCCGGGTTGATGTCGATGGCCAGGATTCGGCTGGCGTTGGCCATCACGGCGCCCTGAATCACGCTCAGGCCCACGCCGCCGAGGCCGAAAACTGCCACGGTCGCGCCCTCTTCCACCTTGGCGGTATGAAGTACGGCGCCGATTCCCGTGGTGATCCCGCAGCCAAGCAGGCAAACGCTTTCCAGCGGTGCCTCCATGCTGATCCTGGCCACCGCGATTTCCGGCAGGACTGTGTACTCGGAGAATGTCGAGGTTCCCATGAAGTGCAGGATCTGCTTGCCGTTCGTGGAGAAACGGCTGGTCCCGTCGGGCATCAGACCCTGGCCCTGGGTGGCGCGAATGGCCTGGCAGAGATTGGTCTTTCCGGAGGTGCAGAACGCGCATTCGCGGCATTCCGGCGTATACAGCGGAATGACATGGTCCCCGGCCTTGACGCTGGTGACGCCCTCGCCGACCTCCTCGACGACGCCTCCTCCCTCGTGGCCAAGAATGGATGGAAAAGCGCCTTCCGGGTCTTCACCGGACAGGGTATAGGCATCCGTATGGCAAACACCGGTGGCGACGATTCGTACCAGCACCTCGCCGGCCTTCGGGCCCTCGAGATCGACCTCTTCCACGGTGAGGGGTTGTCCGGCTTCCCAGGCTACGGCTGCTCTTGTTTTCATTTCAGATGGTTCCTTGTCGTTTTCCAATAGTGTCCGGGAAGTCTACTGGCACAAATCGGTAACGCAAATGGACTCCAGCGTCCGGCCCACGGGGGGAATGGGCAGACCCGCCTCCATCATCAGGCGGCGCAGCAGGTCGGCTGTTTCCGGATGGGCTATGGATGATTGCACGCCCACCCGGACCAGGCCGTCGGCGTAATCGATCGCCTGCCAGGTCTTGCCGTACAGGTTGTGGATGCTGTCGCGGCTGCCCACGTCGCGAATCGCCATGTCGGCGCCGTGGTCGACGAGTGTCTGCACGATTTCGCTGCGACCCTTGTGTGCCGCACCCATCAGGGCAGTGCGCCCATCCCTGTCCCGGGCATTCACGTCGGCGCCGAGTTCGAGCAGCAAATTCACGGTCTGGACGTTCTGATCCCTGGACCATTCATGGGTCACGCCCTCGACCCAACCGATGCCGGCCGCCACCATGAGCGGGGTGGTGCC
>JAJDXU010000440.1 GCA_022823105.1 Dehalococcoidia bacterium | reverse complement strand
TGCACCACGCCGTCATCCTAGAGTTTGACGTCCCCAGCTACCGGACTGATGCAGCACAGCAGCGAGGCCAGTCAGAGGAGGTGAACCGGCAAAACTAATCGACGGAAATTCGGCAAATCTGGTTGACGCGGGACATCGGGCCATCCGGGGTGGCCGAGGCCTAGTGCGCCGCGCTCTCTACATGTGCGCCTGGGCCGTGATCCGCCACGATAGCGAGATGCGCCGGTTTTATGACCGGCTAGGCGAGCGGGGGAAGCCGGGCAACGTTTCAGTGGTGGCCGTGATGCGCAAGATACTGCAGCAACTCAACGCGGTGGCTCGTAGGGGCACACCTTGGGTGCCGCAGGCCCCGTGCCCATCGCCAACAACATAAACAAAAAAGCTTGACATCCAACACGGATACTTGACGGGACGTAAACCCAAAAGTTGCATGACCGGATTAACAGACCACCTGGAGGGGCCAGGTTTGGACGGGTTGAGGTGGAATCGGAGGCATGAAACACAGGCGAACCCGGGGGTTGGCCAAGGACGGACCCCCGGCAATCCGAGGCAGCGCCAAAGTATTCCGTGTGCGGGGGAAGGACGAAATTGGTACCGTTCGTGTTGGACAAGGTAGTAGGCGTGGCTTTGGTCGAGCCGGTCGGCCATCGGGATCGGAACAATGGATGGTGCTGCCAGCGGTGAGCGGTCTCGAGGTGGGCAGATCCTCACGCGTACCCGGTTTGGTTGCGTTGAATGGTGAAAGGGTTAGCGGGCGGGTCGGGGGTGTCGAGGTAGTATTCGTAGCCCAGATGCAAGATGCCCAGTTTTCCTCGGGAGCAGACCCGCCGTCGGAAAGTTGGCGATGCTCGCATACCCATGAGTATCAGCGGGCAACAGGCCAGCAGCAGACCGACCAGTCCGCCAGAGGCGGACCGCAGCCGGTCGGTGGTAGTCACGGTGCTCCGGTCCATACCGAAGCGCTGCTCGCCGTCCTTGAAATACTGCTCCGGCTGCATCCGCCGTCGATACATCCGCACCGCTTTGCGAGGGTCGGTCAGCGACGTGGCCAGGTACCAGAGCCTGCCCCGTACTTGATACGAGGGCTCGCGATGGCCGCGGACCCAGTAGAGCACCAGATTGATCACCGCGGCGCGGTCGGAGCGGTAGAGGGTGTGCGGCGAGAACAGGATACCGCCCTTACGCAGGGCGTAGTTCCGCAATCGACCACGGTAGTGGGCGCTGTGGACCACCACGTCGCCCCTGAGACGGATCACGTAGTCCACTGTGTAGCCGGTGTGGCATTTCTTGCAGGAAATGGATCAGGCTGGCGCTTCCGAAACCTCGGTCTGCCAGCAGTAGGGGTCGTATGGTGGAGGGCAGGTGGTAGAGCAGTCGGCGCAAGAAGAACTCCTCCACTCGGTTCTGGGAGGGATCCAGTTCCGCTGGAGTAGACACCCAACTGAGCAGGGGCGGCCCCCGACCTCGGAAACAGACTGCGGCGAAAAGACCGTTGCGCCCCCGCCCCAGATCAGACCAGTCGATCATGATCGGGGCCAGTCCCCGCAACTTGGCCGCCTGGCAGATGGGGCTCAATCCGCCTCTGGCGGATCGCACCGCCACGGTGTCAAAGCCGGTGTTGGACAGGAAGCGAAAGAGCCTTTTCTTAGCTGGACTTTGCGCAAAATTTAGAAAAAGTATAAAGGCAGGGTAAGCTGGCCTGACCCCACTTTCGGCGGAAAGGCCCGACCATGCTTACCCTGCTCGATGCCATTGTACCGATACTCGCTCCCTTCGCAACGGTGTTCACCAACCCGACCTGGCAGAAGGCCCAGCTCCTGCTGGTGGGCGCGATTCTGGCCACCGGTCAGCGCACCGTGGCGGCCGCGCTGCGGGTCATGGGCCGCAGCGACCAGGACGACTACGCCCGCTATCACGAGGTACTAAATCGGGCGGTGTGGTCGCCCCGTGAGGCGGCCCGCATCCTTCTGCTGCTCCTGCTTCAATACCTGGATCGCGGCGACGGTCCGTTGATCTTCGGTATCGACGAAACTCTGGAACGGCGTCGCGGCGCCAAGATCAGAGCCCGTGGTATCTACCGGGACGCCGTGCGTTCCAGTCGCCACCAACTGGTCAAGGCCAGTGGCCTGCGCTGGATCTCCCTGATGTGGCTGGGACAGGTGCCCTGGGCGGGACGCCATTGGGCGCTGCCGGTGCTCACCGTGTTGGCGCCCTCCTCTCGCTACCACCAGCAGCGGGGACGCCGGCACAAGAAGATCTCCGACTGGGCAAGGCAGATGGTCATGTCCGCCTCAGGCGGACGCCGCTGGCTGCCCCATCGCCCGCTGGTGCTGGTGGGCGACAACGGCTACGCCGTCATCGACCTGCTCCATTGCTGCCAGTCGCTGCGCCAGCCCGTTACTCTCATCGCCAGACTGCGCCTGGACGCCGCACTCTATGCCCCAGCACCACCCCGACGGCCGGGCCAGAATGGCCGCCCGCCGCTGAAAGGCCAGCGGCGGCCGTCGCTGAAAACCCTGCTCGAACACGCCGACGTGCCGTGGACCGTCGCCGAAGTCTCTCGGTACGACGGCACCACCCGCACCGTGGAACTCACCTCCCAAACTGCCGTATGGTACCGCTCAAGCAAACCGGCGGTCACCATCCGCTGGGTGCTGGTACGAGACCCCGAAGGCACCTTCGATCCCCAGGCCCTCCTCTGCACCGACCCGTCGGCAGACCAGACCCAGATCCTGGAGTGGTTTGTCCTGCGCTGGTCCGCCTCTGGCGGAAAGTCACCTTTCAGGAAGCACGCACCCATCTGGGCATGGAAACCCAGCGCCAGTGGTCCGACCTGGCCATCGCCCGCACCACACCCATCCTGCTGGGCCTCTTCTCCTGGACCACCCTGGCCGCCCACGCCTTGCAGAAACAGCATCCCATCTCCCAGCGTACCGCCGCCTGGTACGACAAACCATCGCCGACCTTCCTGGATGCCATCGCCCTGGCGCGACGCCACCTGTGGCTGGCGTCGGAGGGTTTTTCACTGTCCGCCGTCAGCACTCGACTTTGTACAATCAGGCGGCGTAAGCGAGGGTGTCGATCATCCTGCGATAAACTCCGCGCGGGAGTTTAATCAACTCAGGGCCGGGCTCGGACGCGGCAAAAGTCTCCTGCTGTGCCCAGATGTGTCGTCGGACCAGGGCAATGGCGTCGGCGAAAGTGGGGTTGGTTTTGGCATACCACGCCGTGGTCCGTGGCAATATGCCGCCCTGCTGTTCAATCAAGAGGTCCGCGGTCAGGGTCACCAGGCTGAACAAACCAAAGAGTGCGGGGGTGGTTCTGGCAATGGCCCGCTCGGACCACTGGCGCTGGGT
>JAJDXU010000257.1 GCA_022823105.1 Dehalococcoidia bacterium | reverse complement strand
GACCGGATCTTTCTTGGTGGAGGTCATTGCGTATGCTCCTTGTCTGATGTGCGTTTCGTCGGATGACGAGTTGGAGGTGCTGGACAGGCCGGAAGGTTGCCGGCCCGTCCAGCATCTTTCCGGTTTAGCCGAACTGGTACTCGGTGGTGGCGCTGATCAGGGCCATCGTCTCGCCGATACGGGTCGCGGTGGCAGTGCGGTCGCTCCAGTTGACGTCGCCGCCGGCGCGAACGTGCTCAGCCAGCTGGCCGCGGGTCTCTTCGCTCAATTCCACAAAGCCCATGTAATCGGTGCAGGCGTCCAGCAGGTGATCGGCGGTGGTCACGCCTTCGGCTTCCATGCTGTTGATGATGTTCCGCATCCCGGGCAGTTCGGGGTCGGATACCCGGTCAGCCACGAAGTTGATGCGGGCCAACAGCGCGCCGGAGTTGATCCACTCCAGGCCGGTGTGCCAGCCTTCCACCGACGGCGGATCCAGGATGGACTGGCCCATGTAGGTGGGCTCCTTGCCGATATTCAGCACGCCGGGGTCCGGGTTCTCGAAGAGACCCACCATCCGCAGCGTTCCAGCGACAACTTCGGCCGGGCTCTTGATCTTCTGGAACCGGGCGTCCTGGAACCACTGTGAAAGGAACATGTGGCGCAGCACGGCCTTCATATCGAAACCGGACTGCTCAAAAACGTCCATCATCTCTTCCAGAGCGTCCTCGTCCCGGGCCGGCTCGATGGTCCATGCGGGAACCTGCGGCTCGTCAGCGACGAAGAAGTTGTAGAGGTGGCGGCAGATGAAGCGGGAGGTTGCCGGCTCTTCGAGGATGATGTCGATGATATCCTCACCGTCGAAATTGCCGGTCCGGCCCAGGAAGGTCTTTTCGCCGAAGTCATGGTCGGCTTCGTTGTAGGCGAACTTCCAGGGATAGCGTCCGTAGGGAGCCCGCGGCAGCTTGGCCTGGATGGTCCAGCCGGTGAATGCCCGGGAGCACTCGCGTACGTCAACCTCGGTGTAGTTGGAAACGCCCATCGAGAACAGCTCCAGCAGCTCGCGGCCCCAGTTCTCGTTCACGGCGTCCCTGTGATTCTCGTTGTTGTCCAGCCAGAAAATCATGGCCGGGTTCTTGGACAGCTCAATGAGTATGTCCCGGTAGTTGCCCATGCCATGCTCGCGGAACATGTCAATCTGCTCAAGCAACTGGTCGCAGTTGTCCACCTTGGAGTTGCCGGTGGCAAACACGTGGTGCCAGAACAGGGTCATCTTCTCTTCCAGCGGCCGGTCGCTGGATACCATGTTGTACATCCAGTTGGCCTGGCCGGAGAAGGGAACGCCTCCGGGGAGCAGGAAGCTGGGGTGATACCGCAGCAACAGCGCCATCTTGCCACCCACGTTCTCCGTGGGCGGGTTCAATAGCTCTTCCACCGTGGCCTCATAACCCTGGGCAACGCAGCGTTCCAACTCAGCGCGGTTGGCGCCAAAGCCGGCGCGCCGCAGCAGGTGGGCCATCAATGCCAGGTCGTCTCTGTGTGACATTCTGTGCCTCCTTCCAGTGTTTTTCTTACCCAAGCCGCATACGGACATGCTCTGCCGGGCGGCTCACATTTTGCGGGTAGTTTAATTTGCCGCCAATCCCTTGTCAACCGAAATCGGCATCCCCGCTCAAATTTGATAACCATTATAATCTGGTAACGAACATCAAATTGGGCATGGGTGCGTAAGGCGTACGGGCCCTGGGCGCGTGCTGCCTAATTCGAACCACCCTGGACCGCAACGCAGTCCGGCAGGCCCAGTGTGTTGAGGTCATTCTGATCAATGTCCCTCAACCCCAACGGGATGCACCCGGTCAACATGTTCCTTTCCACGTACAATAGCATCAACTCGGTCAAATCCAGCAGTTCAGGTGGAATCGCGCCAGTCAGTTGGTTGTTGTCCAGGTGCAATTGTTCCAAGTTGGAAAGATTGCCCAACTCGGGTGGAATTGCACCGCTGAGGTCGTTATTGTCCAAATGCAGCTCTTCCAGATTCGTGAGCTCGCCTAACTCGGCCGGGATCTGCCCGCTCAAAAGATTCCTGTTGAAGTCCAACACCTCTAACTCCGTTAAGCCACCCAGTTCCGGAGGAATGTTACCCGATAGTTCGTTCTCCCGCAGGCGCAGCATTTCCAAAGCCTTGAGGTTGCCCAGCTCCGGCGGCACTGACCCGTTCAGTTGGTTGCTGCTCAACTGTAATTGCTCCAATTTGGATAGCGCACCCAGTTCAGAGGGAATTGCACCCTTCAGCCGGTTACTGGACAGGTACAACGATTCAAGTTTCTCCAGGTTGCCCAGCGTGGCCGGTATCTCGCCGGTCAGTCGATTATTGCGTAGGGTCACTATTTTCAGGTTCGCCAAGTTACCCAAACCCGGCGGAATCTCGCCCTCAAGTCGGTTGTTGCGAAGGAACAACCGACTCAGGTCCTTGAGATTGCCCAATTCGGCGGGTATTTCCCCGGTCAACTGATTTTCATGGAGATACAACCCCCTCAGATTGGTTAATCTGCCCAGTTCGGCAGGTATATCCCCGGTCAGCTCACTGTTGTACAAGCCCAACCAGTAGAGCCTGGACAGATTGCCCAAATCGGTCGGTATCTCTCCACTGAACTCGTTGTCGCCTAGCCATAGAGCGCCAAGGTTAGCGAGACCGCCCAATTCCGGTGGTATCTCGCCGGTCAGCTTGTTGCCATCTAGGTCAAGAGACCTGAGATTGGTAAGGCCGATTATTTGGGGCGGGATCTCACCCGTTAGTTCGTTGTTCCACAGCTCAAGATCGGTCAGATTGGTGAGATTGCCCAACTCGGGCGGAATCGGTCCGCTGAATTCATTGTGGTCAAACGACAGGACGGTCAGGTTGGTGAGGTTGCCAATTTCCTCAGGTATCTCTCCGCCAATCCTGTTGCCATCGAGGTCCAGGGTCTCCAGACTGGCCAGATTTCCCAACTCGGGCGGTAGCTCACCGCTCAGGTTGTTGTTGTCCAGGTAAATGACCAGCACACAGCCGCTGCTATCGGTGGATACACCGAACCATTGGCCTATGGGAGTATCTGAGAGCCAGTTCAGATCGTTCTGCCATCTGTCGCCGTTGGTGGAGTTGTACAGAGCGACCAGCGCGTCCCGGTCCCCGGCGCAACTGTCCAGCGTCAATGCGTTGGACCACGGCGACCAGACCGGTACACCGAACCTCCCGGCGCTGCTCGCCACGGTGAACCAATAGGTTGCTCCTGGTTTGAGGCCCTTGACAGTCAGGGAAGTTTGTCCCGTGTTGCGTACGCTTTTGAAGGTCAGGGAGTTTTGCCATTCCTCTCCCGCCTCGTTGGCCGCGTTGAAATCCTCCTGGGAAATCCAGGCCAGGACGTAGAATTTTGCTTCAGGCACACTCTCCCAGGTCACTACAGCCTCACCGGCATTGGCACCGGCTTCTGTTTGGGGTTTGCTTGGTGCGGGAAGGTTCCCCTGGGCAAAGACCGGGGCCGTGCCACCGACCCCTATGGTCATCAGCATTACGACTAGTATCGATGCAATGATTGTTCGAAGCTCCAAAATGGAAACCGATCCTGTGAATTTATGGGTTTTACTTGCCAATCTGTCCGCAAGCGGAGCGAGACCAAGTTTACTTCGGCACAGCCCACGCCGGCGGCGGCGCGTGCGTGACCGACGCGTCATTATCTGCCGGGATTTTGGCAATCAGCCTGCCGTTCTGCACCATCACGTCGTGATAGAAAAGCTGCGCCCGGGGGCCGTTCACGCAAACGCCCTGGCTTTCCTCGAAGCGCCAGCCGTGGTCGGGACACAGAAAGCTCTTGTCCCACTTCACCACCCGTCCGAAGGCGTGCGGGCACACCATGGATAGCAGGCGGTAGTTTCCGTCGCGGCCTTGCGCCAGCCACAACTCCTCGCCGCTTTCCAGCCTCACCCGTGCCGGCAGCGTCGGGAAATCCGCTACGCCTCCGATGTCAACCTGACGCGCCGGGGCCATCTTGTTTTGACCGATATCGGCGGGGTCTGTGTACATGCGCCGCCTGCGGTGGTAAATGTTGTCAGCCATTTGGGCTCTCCTGAGAAGCGTCAATCGGTGGGCAGACCGCCGAACGCCTCCTCCATTGTGATGATCGGGAATATCGCCGTTTTGTTCCAAGTTGCCAGGCCCATATCGATTACCGCGTCGTCAATGGCGTGCGCGTCCGGCCCGTCAAGAATCAACCAGGTCTGGTGAGAGGACTTTCCGACCCAACCGCCTCGGAATTCGCATCCACGGTTGGAAAGTGTGTTGGTCAGTTCAGCGGACATCCGAACGACCCGGTCTCTGACCCCCAAATCGACGCCAGGGCATCGCTCCGGTGCGTGTTCCAGAGACACCATGTACAAACCCATCAGCGCATCCCTCCCGCGGTGAGTCTATCGGGCCGCAGCCGCATGTGTGGCCGTCGCTGGCCGAAAAATCCCGGACCTCGCCAGCCCGTTGAACAACTGGGGACGCATGGCTTCGGCAAGGCCTTCCAGAACGTCGACCACCCGAGGCCCGTGCCTGCTGGGAATCTGGCCGTCGAACAAAAAAACTCTCCCTTCTCTCACCGCAGTCAACGAGTTCCATTCCCCACGTTCGGATAGGCGCGCTGTCTCGGCGATGGTTCGGTCCATGTTGAAGGCGCACGGCATCACCATCACGTAGTCGGGCTGGTACTCGAGAACCTCGTCCCAACTCACTTCCCGCGACTTGCCCCATTTTTCGGCAAGGCCCTCTTCGCCCCCGGCCAGTTCCACCAGTTCCGGTGTCCACTGACCGGTGTTCCGCAGCGGTTCCAGCCAGTCGATGCAAAACACCCTGGGACGACGTCCGTCCGCAGCGCGCCGCGCGACATTTTCCGTTCGCCTTTGCAGTTGTTGCAGCAGCTCTTCGGCTCCGCCGAGAACTCCTGCCGCTGCGCCAATGCGCCGGATATTGTCGAATATATCCTCCAATCCGGCCGGCCTGATGCTCAGAATCTCCGGAGTGTAGTCCAGCACTTTCGCCGCCGTCTCGAAAACCGATCCGGCGCCCACCGCGCAAACCTCGCACAGTTCCTGGGTGAGTATCACATCCGGACGCAACCGGCGTAGCAGGTCTCCGTCGATCACGTAGAGCGGATTTCCCGTGGCCCTCGCCTGCTGAATGATGGAGTCTATCTCTGCGCTCGACAGGTGGGACTTGCTCCTGACGCTGCGACTCACCACCGGCAGGCCCCGAGCCGGCGCAGGGTAGTCGCACATGTGGGAAACGCCCACCAAGGATTCGCCAAGGCCCAATGCGAAGACAATCTCGGTTGCGCTGGGTAACAAAGAAACGATACGCATGTCCGGCATTTTAGGCTGATTCATACTCGATGGCAAACAGCCTTGCATCCGGAGGAAATAATCAGCGGGGTGGTATCATGAAATGGGAATCGCGCCGGGTTACCGGGCTAACCGCGGAGCGTACGTATGGTCCCGTTTCGCCACGTTGCTGGCAACCTGCGACGCTCGCCGCGCCCCTCACCCGGTCGCGTGCTTTTCCCATCAGCAAACTCTCAAACCGAAGCATCCCGTCCCATACACGGCCGACCAAAACGATGACTGCCCGCATATTGAACGGTAACGATCTCGCCGCCGAACTCCGGGCGGAAGTTGCCCATGGGGTTTCCAAATTGGCGCAGGATCTCGATGTAATCCCCGGCCTCGCGGCCGTGCTGGTCGGTGACGATGCTGCTTCCGCGGTGTATGTGCGCAACAAGGCACGCGCCTGCGCCGATGCCGGCATATTCTCCCAGACCTTCAACGTGCCGGCCTCATCCTCCCAGCATGATCTGCACGCGCTCATAGATCGCCTGAACGGCAATCCCAAATTCCACGGGATACTGCTGCAACTGCCGTTGCCGGATCACCTCAACGAAGGCGCAGCAATCGAGCGTATCGAACCACTCAAAGACGTGGACGGCCTGCATCCTGTCAGTCAGGGACGGATGCTGCAGGGAGAACCTTCATTCCTTCCTTGCACGCCCGCCGGTGTGCAACAGGTCCTCCTGCGCTCCGGATACGACCCGGCCGGTCAACGTGTGGTCATCGTCGGTCGCAGCAATATCGTTGGCAAACCACTGGCGTGCCTCCTGATGCAGCGAAACGCGGGCGGCAACGCCACCGTCACCATTTGCCACACGAGGACGCGGGACCTGCTAGATATCACTCGCCAGGCCGACATTTTGGTGGCGGCCATGGGAGTCCCCAGAGCCATCGGCGCTGACATGGTGCGTCCGGGGGCGGTGGTAATAGATGTTGGCATCAATCGGGTCGATGACGCTTCCCGCCGCCGCGGATATCGCCTCGTGGGCGATGTTGATTTCGTCCCCGTATCAGAAAAAGCGGAGGCGATAACGCCCGTTCCGGGCGGCATCGGCCCCATGACCGTAGCCATGCTTATCAGCAATACCCTCCATGCGGCCCGTGTCAGCGCTGGCCTGCCTTAGCGGTTTTACCCTTGGTCATGACGCTTCGCACCGGAGATTTCGATTATCATCTGCCGCCTGAACTGATCGCCCAGACCCCGGTTGAGCCGAGAGATTCGTCGCGATTGTTCGTGCTCCACCGCCAACAGGTCGCCGACACTTGGGAGCATCGAAAATTCCGGGACCTGACCGAATACCTCAGGCCCGGAGATTTGATGGTTTTCAACCGCAGTCGCGTGATTCCTGCTCGGCTACGCGGGCGGGAGTCGAGCTCAGGCGCCGCAGTGGAGGTGTTGTTGGTGCGCAGGCTCCGGCCAGGTGTCTGGCAGGCCCTCGGACGCCCTGGACGCAGGCTGAGGACCGGTGCCCAAGTGACTATAGGCACTCCTGCAGGCACGGGTTCGGACAACACCGTCCACGTGGGAATATTGGAGACCCACGAAAACGGATTGCGCACCGTGCGCGTGTCCAATGAGTCTCTGTTGGATACCCTCGGTGAACTGCCGCTGCCTCCTTACATCAAGGAGAAACCGGACGACCCTGAGCGGTATCAGACCGTCTATGCCGACGTAGCGGGGAGCGTAGCCGCGCCAACCGCGGGCCTGCACTTCACGGAGCAAACGCTGAACGACATCCACGACATCGGCGTTCACACCGCTTGGGTAACCCTGCACGTCGGTCTCGATACGTTCCGGCCTGTTCAAGAGGAAAACATCGGCGAGCACAGGATCCACACCGAATGGTTCGAACTACCTCAGGACACTGCAGATGCTATCAACCGCGCTCGCCGCGATGGCAATCGAATAATCGCCGTCGGCACCACGACGGTGCGAACGTTGGAACACGTGGCTCATAACCTCACTGCGTTAGCTCACTCATCAACCGATAGCGACCCCTACGTTGAGGTCATCTCCACGTCGGGCAACGCCGACCTGTTCATCACCCCTGGCCATGAATTTCGCTCGGTGGATGCCATGATCACAAACTTCCACCTGCCTCGCTCCACGCTGCTCATGCTCGTGTCCGCTTTCGTCGGCCGCGAGCGCATCCTTGCCGCCTATCTGGAGGCCGTCCGCCAGCAGTACCGCTTCTACTCCTTCGGCGACGCCATGTTGATCCTTTAGAGTGAAATCTAAAACCGGAAGTCCAGAGCGCTCTTCCGACTGCGTCGCCAGTGGACCAGTTTCACGGGAAAACTAGAACGCTCCGCAGCCGGTGGGCTCCGGAGCGTTGCTTGTTCTTACCGGCCGTGACTAGCTGAACCTTGGCCGTGAACCGTCGCTCCCACTGTCGCCATCTGACGCGTCGTCCCTTAAGCTGCGGCGACGCGAGCGCGGACTCCGTCTGGGCTCATCTTCTTCGGGCCCGCGGGCGGTATCCGCGTCCGGGGCGCTTTCAGGTTCAACCCCATCTGCCGTTTCTGCCGCCGTGGATTCGACGACGTCCGGCGCACCGCCACCTTCTTCCTCATCCTCCGGTTGTGGAGCATACTGCGGGTTGTCCCGCCAGAAATCCTTTACTGCCCCGTCCAGGTAGCGGTGCATCTCCTCGGGCTCACGCACCTGCAGCGGAATGCGCCGACGATTGTTGGTGTAAACCCGCAGCGGGTCGCCCATGAAACCGCGGTCGATCACCACTTCCCGTATGTCGCTGAAGTGAATCATCCGACGCCTGGGCATCCCGAACATAATGATTAGCGCGTCTGAATAAACGCGGTATTGCCGCGGCGATGTCAACCACGAATATGCTCCTACCCCCAGGCCGACGATCACCAGCAACCATGCGCTGCCTCGGTTCGACGGTTCGTTGGAGGCGCTGCCGCCCTCCGGCTGGGCGCCTTCGGTTTGATTGGCAGGTTCGCTGGTGGACCTGGGGCTGCAAGCGGCAGCCAGCGGGTCGAACCCCGCGGCTTGGAGCAGGCCCAGCACTATCACCACCAGGGCCAGGATCAATGTGAGATTGAACCGTACTCTGCTGGGTGCCCAATAAATCAGCGTCGTTTCGGGCTGCTGCATTTCAATATTGCACCTGTCTCGTTTGTGGGTGGCCAAAGCGCGCCGATTCCCAAGCCCGGCACGCCGGCGGATATGTTACCACACGACGTTTGCTTGACCGTCGCCGCATGTGGTGCCAGAATTGACCACCAATAGATACGGTTACACACAACCTGCGGGAGGCCACGGCCATGCTGATTTGCAAGTTTCGCACGGGCGACCGTGTGGCTCACGGAATCGTCGACGGAGATACGGTCCTGGAAGTCCAGGGCGGTCTGTTTGATGGGCTCAAGGAATCGGGCAGCCGGTACGCGTTGAGTTCAGTCAAGCTCCTGCCTCCGGTCATCCCGCCGACGTTTTACGCCGCCGGGATCAACTTCCCCGAGCACGTCACTTGGGCCGCCCACATGCGGGGCGAGGAACCCAACCTACCCAAGAAAGCCGATGTTGGATACCGGGCTGTGAACGCTCTCACCGGCCAAGGAGACCCCATCATGGTTCCCGCCGACGCCACCGAGGAGCTCCAGTATGAGGGCGAGGTGGTTGTCGTCATCGGGAAGGAATGCCGCAACGTGAGCCAGGACGAAGCCCTGGATTACGTGCTCGGCTACACCATCGGCAACGACGTGAGCGAACGTTACTGGCAGCGCAACGACCGCACCATGTGGCGCGCCAAGAACACCGACACCTTCAAGCCCATGGGCCCCTGGATTGCCACCGACGCCGACCCTGATGCCATGCACGTGACCATCCAGGTCAACGAGCGCGTAGTAGGCGAATATGACCTCAACACCGCTATCTTCGGGGTCCGCGAGTACATCAGCGACATGAGCAAATACCTCACGCTGGTTCCCGGCGACATCCTGTGGATGGGCACCGACGGCGCTACTGAAAACATGAAAGACGGCGACGTGTGCGACATCACTGTCACCGGCATCGGTACCCTCAGCAATCCGGTGGTCTGGGGCAAGTAGATTCGCACCCGATCAATCCGATCGGATCAACACTACCATGGCAAACTCCGGTGACGCACTGAGTTGTCCCCGTTGCGGTGCTCAGTACGCGCCGGAGCATCGCTTCTGCGGTTCATGTGGCTCAGAGGTGCGCGTCCCGGCTCGGACTAACCCCCCACCTGCCCAGCCCGCTCCAACCGAGCGTCCATCCCATTCGTCAGAAGAGTTGGACCGTTTGGTCGGAGCGCGCTATGACCCATCGCCCCGAGCGGATGGGGCCCCCGCCCGGGAAGTCGACGACGCAACCCCGTTCTATATCCCCACCAATCGGGTAATCCTCCTCACTGCCCTGAGTTCCGGCCTGTACATCTTCTACTGGATGTACGTCACATGGCGGCATTACCGGGAATATACGGGCGAACCCGCATTCCCCATTTTCCATGCGCTGTCACTGGTTGTTCCGGTCTACCAGTTTTTCCGACTGCACGCCCACATGCGCGTGTACCAGGAGTTAATGGACGCGCGCGGCGTGCCCAGCACACTCAGCCCCATACGAACCGTCCTGATTTACCTCGGCGTCGTGCTGCTTGGGTTGGTGTCCTTCATGTTGCCCACCGAGGGAACATTGACCACCTCCCAGCAAGCCGGATACGTGGCTATCAATATCGGCCAAACCGTGCTGCTCGTGTGGATCCTGTGGCACGCTCAAACCAACTTGAACCGGTTGTGGCAGCATTACCTTGGCGCCCGCTTGGGGTTGATGCCCCTCGCTCCCGCCGAGGTGATCATAACCGCCCTGGGCTGCGTTTTCGGATGGGGCATGCTGGTGGTGATGCTGATCGACCCGACCTTGCTGATGGCTGATGCTGCGACAACGCCGTAATCTGATTTGCTTTTGTTAACAAATTCAATCGAGTTGTAGTACGAATTCTCGACTCAGCGCCCGGCACTCTGCTGGGGCAAACATATAACCGTTTCGGAACCCGTCGGGCCGCGATTGAGCCCGGGCCCAACAAATAACGGACCAGGAAGGGATACGCAATGTTTTGGGTGATCGCCGTATTCGGCGTCTATTTCGCCATGCTCATCGCCATCGCGGTGGCCGGCATGCGTCGCATGCGGAACATGTCCGAGTACGTTCTCGGAGGCCGACGGCTCAGCAGTATTACCGCCGCCCTCAGCGCCGGTTCTTCGACCACCAGCGCATGGACCATGTTGGCGCTGCCTGCTCTCGCTTTCACCAACGGCGCTGTCGAGATCTGGGTTCCCGTCGCCATCATTGTCGGTGTCTGGTTGAGTTGGACATTCATCGCGGGCCGGTTGCGTCGCTACACCATCGCCGCCGGCGACGTTCTCACCATACCTGAGTTCCTGGAGGTGCGCTTCGCCGACCGCACCGGCACTTTGAGAACCGCCGCAGCGTTAATCACCATCTTGTTTGTGGTCTTCTATGTCAGTTCCGGTCTGGTTGGCGGCGCCAAGTTGCTCGAAACAATTTTCGGGCTCGAATACGTTACCGGCGTCATTCTCACCCTGATCGCCGTCGCTTCCTACACGCTGATCGGCGGCTTCATGGCCGTGTCCCGAACCGATGTAACCCAGGCCCTTCTGATGCTGGCCAGCCTGTTCGTAATGGTCGTGTTCCTGGCGGTTTGGACCGACAACCCTCTCGTGGACATCGGCAGCTACTCGTCCAGTTGGTTGAACCCGTTCAATGCGGCCGGAGGGGCGCCCGTTACGCTGGTGGCGATCCTGTCGATGTCCGGGTGGGCCGTAGGCGGGCTGGGCGCCCAACGAATTCTGCAGCGTTTCATGGCGTTGCAGCGCGACGACCAGGTCGCCAAGAGTCGACGCATGTCCGTGGCATGGATATCGTCCGTGTTTCTGCTGGCTGTGCTGTTGGGTGTCGTTGCCCGCCCTGCCTTGGCCGACGTCGGGCTCCTTGGCGAGGCGGCCGACCCAGAACGGGTGTACCTGGTAATGTCCGAGGTTTTCTTTCACCCGGTGATCACCGGCGTGTTGTTGACGGCGGTGATCGCGGCGGTCATGAGCACCGCCGATTCGCAGCTTCTTTTGGCTTCCGCGGTGGCGACCGACGACCTGCCCGTCATCAAGGATGTAACTTACCGGATATCGGGGAACGCCCGGGTCTGGCTGGGCCGCCTGCTGCTGGTGGTCATTGGGATCGTATCAGCCTTGGTGTCTATCTTCTACCCGGGCTCCATCTCGAACCTGGTTACATTCGCCTGGGGAGGCATGGGCGCGGCTTTCGGCCCTACGGTGCTCCTGGCGCTGTATTGGCGGCGGTTCAATGCGTGGGGCGCCGCCGCGTCAATGACTGCCGGCGCCGTGGCTGCCTCGGCATGGGCCCTGTTGGCCGGAGGACCCGCAGACATTTGGGACATCCAGCCGGCAACTCCTGCTTTCGCAATCGCTACGGTAACCGCCGTGGTGGTGGCCGGCCTTACCGAGCAACCCTTGGGAGAGGTCGTGCGGTTGTTCGACCGGGTAAACTCTAACGCCGCGGTACCGGAAACGCCAACTCCCGTCGCGTCCGGTTAGCTACCGCGCGCCGAGGGCCACCTCCACCATCCGTTTTTCTAGGGCCAGGGCCATCTCCGTCGTCAAGTTCGTGCGCTCGTGTTCGCCGATCACGCCCACGAATGCTACTCCCAACAGCCTGCCGACCCGGAAGTCAATCACGGTTGAGGATAACAACCCGGCTGGCCCTCCCTGCAGCACCCTCAGGCCCACCGACTCATCATGGAAACCCTGCGTTTCCAGCCTGTCCACGGAAATTATCTGCTGACCTGAGCCGACGCTTTCGCCCAGGTTGTCCTCGAAATCCTTCACGAAAATGTCTGACATCCAGCCGGAAACCTGGTCAGGATTCTCGAACAGGTGGACCACCGTGGCGCCCACGAAATTGACGCCATTGGTTGGGGAAACGTCGGACGTCGGCACAAACTCTCTCATGAATCCGCCGATGCGCCCCGCGTTACGAAACCGGTCGGCGGTGCTACCGGTGAAACCGTTCTCTGCCATCTCGGCATTGTCCAGCATGCCGGAACGAGCCAGCTGGTATCCGCGCAGATCACCAGGCAGATCGCCCGCCTCCAGCGTCATATACTCCAGGTCGGCTTCACCGACCCGGTAGGTCGCAGTCCATAACGGATTGGATGACACGGCAGGTATTCCTCCGTCGGGCGTTATTGGCGTTGTAGGGGCGAATGATCATTCGCCCCTATGATTGTTGTGGGAAAATCAGGCGGCTACCATCGGGTAAACATGGCGTCCCCGGGACATTTCCACGGGCACGTCGGTCCTCGTCCACTCGTTGCCGCCGTCGTTGCTGCAATACACGTGGCCGTCCCGGTCGCAGCAATAGACGTTGCTCGGGGCGTTGCGGTCGATCGCGATCTGGAACATCCGCGCCGGGGCAATCTCACCCAGGTCAACTCTCTCCCAGGTCTCGCCCGCGTCAGTCGAACGGACCAGGACGCCGGCGTCCACGGTGCCGGCCGGAGCGCTGCCGCCGCCGGCTCCCGCAGCCAGGTACATCTTGCTCGGATCAGTGGGATCGACTACCAGGTCCCGGCAGTAGCTTCCACCCTCGAACATCTCCTCGATGGGTACAAATTCCCAGTCCGCGCCCCGGTGCCGGCTGCGGAACATCGCCAACTGGGTGATGATGTACACCAGTCCCGGCGACGTGGGGTTGACTTGAACTCCGTGCAGGTCCACCGGACCCAGGCGGGTATAGTGTCCGTCCGTGATGCACGACCAGGTGTCACCACCGTCCCGAGAGGCGATCAGTCCACCGACCTCGATAGCCCCGTAAACGTCGTCCGGGTGTGCAGGGTCGATGCTGATGCCAATCACCCGCTTGCAGATTTCGTAGGGGTTCATGGTGATGTGCGGATGCACCAACCCGTCCGTGTTCATCTGCTTCCATGTATTGCCGCCGTCGTTAGATCGGCAAACCCGGCCCTCGTCGTAGCCGGCGAACATGATGGACGAGTCGTTGGGGTGAACGGCCAACGACCAGACGTCGCCGCTAAGCGTGTCCGTGCGGCTCCAATTGTCGCCACGGTCGTCGGTGCGATACACGCCGTCCTGCGTGCCGGCAAATATCGTTGCCGGTCGGTCCGGATGGGCCAACAAAGCCCGCACCTGTGGATTCTCAGGCAACCCGTTCTCGATGGATGCCCACTGGGACTCCCCTTCGGTCAGGCGATACATGCCGCCTTCGCCCAGAGGTGTGCCTTCCGCCCCAATGATGAGTGCGCTCTCGCCGGCCAGGCCGACATATACGTTGGTGTTGTGCGCTGTGATGGTCATCGCCTAATCTCCCTGTGTTGCCGGTTGCAGTTTCGCAGATTGTTGGTGGAATAGTGCGGGATGTCAAGAGCCTGAACGCCTACGGCCACATTATCCAGCCGGTGCGGTCCGTGCGCGCGCGGAACAGGTGCCCGCCTCCGGTCGTAACGTAGAGGGTTCTCATGTCCGCATCCCCGAAGCAGCAGTTGGTGGGCCGGTCCACACGCATCAGGTGCGTTTCCAGCACCCTCCCCTCCGGCGAGAACACATAGATGATCGGGCCAGGCCCAGCGGCTTCCCAGCCTGCGCAAACGACAATATTGCCATCTACGTCCAGCGTCATCCCGTCAACACCTCGCTGGACGCCCTGGCTGCCCTGTCCTCTCGAATCTCCGTCGGCAGCCCCTCCGTCTATGCCAAAGGTGTGCAGCGTCTTGTGCTCGCCCAGCGATCCGTCGTCGTTGATCGGATATGCCCTGAGCTCACGGCGTCGGTCTGCGCCATAATCGCTCTGCGCGATGTAAAGCGTTTTCTGGTCGCGACTGATCAGGATTCCATTGGGCCGCGATATGTCCGTGGTGGCTCGGACCAGCTCCCACTGGTCGTTCCCCTTGGGATCCAGCCTCAGCACCGACATGTGGTCCAGTTCCTGCGGCCCGCTGTCTCCGATGCCTGAGTATGGGTCGGTGAACCAGATGCGGCCCGACTTGTCCACCACCAGATCATTGGGGTTGTTGTGCCTCTTACCGTCCAGCAGATGTGGCATGGACGTTGCCGTGTTGGTTGCCGAGTCAAAGCGGGCGATGCGTCGCCGACCCTGTTGGCATCCGTACAGATTGCCCTGGGCGTCGAAACACAAGCCGTTGGTATTGAAAGATTCGTTGAAATACTCGGTGACCTCGCCGGTCGTCGGGTCGTAGCGTAGGATCTGCGACGCGGGTATATGGGTGAAAAGTATCGCCTCCCCATCCCAGACCGGCCCTTCGGTGGTCCCTCCGTAGGGACCCGCAACCAGTTCAAAGTTCCAGGACATATCCGATGCACCTCCGTAGCAGGTGGCCGCAGTTTAGCACGGGTTAGGTACACCGAATCGGAATTGACGGTGTCTGTCCATGCCATTACCATGCGGTCCGCACATCACATTAGAGTTCGATACCAGGAAACCAAATGGGCACTTTTTACGTTGACATCGGCGTCGGCCATCCGTTGGGGGGTGACTTTCTCCCGGTCTCCGCGCTGGTGGATACCGGATCGACTCATTCCGTGATACCGCAGTCCCTGTTGTCGTCGTTGAGCCTTGCGCCATTGGAACGTCGCACTTACCGAATAGCTGATGGCAACTTCATTCAACGTGATGTCGGGGAGGCACGGTTTCGCATTGACGACCGGGAGCGCACCTGTACCGTCATTTTCGGACCTGAAGGGCAGTACCTACTGGGAGCGACCACCTTGGAGGATTTCGATCTGATGGTTGATCCGACGCAGCCCAACCCTGGCCTGGTTTCCATCGACGAATTTCACATCTAAACCATTGTTGGCGTAACTGATAGCCGTAGGGGCGGGTTTGAAACCCGCCCCTACTATTATTGCCTGCCGCTGGTTCCGAGCCTGTCGAAAGGCGCTTACCGGCCTCTCAACCGCGGGTCCAGCGTATCGCGCAGCGCATCCCCCAGAAAGTTGATCGCAAATACCACCACCGAGATGGCGATTCCGGGGAACACCGCCAGCCACCAGGCTATGCGGATCTCCTCCGTGCCACGGGTCAGCATGCCGCCCCAAGTCGGGATATCCGGTGGAACTCCCACTCCCAGGAAGGACAGCGACGCTTCGATGATGATCGCGAACCCCAGCGTGATGGTGCCCAGCACGATGTAGCTGGCAATCACGTTGGGCAGGATGTGGCGTAGCATGATACGGATCGACCCGGCCCCGATGGCGGTGGCGGCCAGCGTGTAGTCCAGTTCCTTGATGCTCAACACCTGCGACCGGATGACCCTGATGGTTCCCGGTAGCAGGATGACCAGCAAAGCCATGATGACGTTGTTGGCGGAACCTCCCAGCACGGCTACCAGCCCCAGCGCAAGGATGATGGGTGGAAAGGCCATCATGGCATCGACAATTCTCTGGATGACCAGATCAACTTTTCCGCCAATATAAGCGCTGAGGATGCCGATGAGGGCGCCCAACGTTACACCGATACCTACACTGAGCAGTCCCACATAAATGGAAATCTGCGAGCCGGCAATGAGTCGGCTCAATTCGTCCCGTCCCAAGTGATCGCTGCCCAGCCACGCGCCGGGCTGAGGAGGCAGGTATTTCTCCTCATGCGCTCGCACATCCAACGGGTCGTGGGGCAATACGCTCGGTACGACGTAGGAAACCCCCGCTGCCAGAATGGTCAGCAGGATGATGACGGCGCTGATCGCGCCCAATGGCTTGGATCGCGAAAAGGCGACCAACTTTTGCAGCCGCGTTTGCCGGGGACGCATCTCCAGCAGTTGGGAATCAGCGTCAGCGATCGCCATTCCCTGCCCGGTGTTGGTAGTAGTCATTCCGGTAATTCTCCGTGGTCGCTTCCGGTGTGTTTAGGCGTACCGGATGCGCGGGTCCAGCAGTCCGTACAACAGGTCAACCAGCAGGTTGATGATTACGATGGACACCGCGATTACGATGATGATGGCCTGGATGGTCGGGAAGTCCCTCTGGAACACGGTTTCGATCAGCAATGTGCCAATGCCGGGCACCTTGAAGATGCTCTCGATGATGACCGTGCCGCCGAACAGGCGACCGAACTGCCAGCCCGAAATCGTCAGGATGGGCAGCACCGCATTTTTCAATCCGTGCCGTACCAGCACGATCCGTTCCGCCAAGCCCTTGGCCCGTGCCGTCCGCATGTAATCCTCGCGGATGATCTCCATCATTGACGAACGGGTGACACGGGCGATGAACGCCATGTCGTAGAAACCGAGGGCCAGCGCCGGCAGGAACATCTGCTGGAGGTTCTTCCAAGGGTCGTCCCATAAGTCCGCGTAGCCGAGCGGCGGCAGCCAGCCGAACCCCCGCGACAATATCAGCACTACCAGCAGCCCCGCAAAAAACGTGGGTATCGATATGCCCACCAGGGTTATCACCCTGGACACATAGTCAATGATGCTGTCCGGCTTGATGGCCGAAATCACCCCCAGGGGTACGGCGAAAGCTACGGCGATTATGATCGCCAGCACCGCCAGTTCCAGCGTCCGCCAGATCCGCTCGCCCACCAGCTTGGTCACCGGCTGTCCCGACCGCCAGATGGAAGTGCCCAAGTCACCCCGGAGCAAGCCGCCAACCCATTCCACGTATTGGACCACGATGGGGCGGTTGGTTCCCAACTGTTCCCGCAGGTCTTCCAACTCCTCCTGGGTAAAGGTGGCATCGCCCTCACTCAGAATCACCAGGGCCGGGTCTCCGGGAAGCAGGCGCATCACCGTGAATACGATGATAGATACCAGCAGCACCGTGGGGATAATTAGCGCGATGCGTTTCAACGCGTACTGTCGCATAATCTCTGCTCTACACTGACGCACATTGTAGGGGCGACTCATGAGTCGCCCCTACATTTACCTGGTCAAACTGTCGTCGGTTAGCGATCCAGCCAAACGTCTTCGTATTTGAACTGGTACTGAACAGTTTGAGGAGCGTTGAAACCCTTGACGTCCCGGTGGACCATCCAGAGCAGACCGCCCAACTGCATGGTAACCCAGTGATTGTCCTCGAAACTCTGCAGCCAGAGTTCGGCTTCCTTGTTGATCTCCCGGCGAGCGCTCGGATCCAGCTCGACCTTTTGCTGCTCGAACCAGTTCTCCAACTTAGGATTGGACCAATTGGTGTAGTTCCTGGTGCCGCCCTCACGGTAGACGCCGCCGTAAATGGCGTCCAGGTCATACACCACCATGCCTTCGCCCTGACAGCTGATTTCCCAGTCTCCGGCGGAGTCGGCGGCTCGGGAGGTGCCGTACTTGGCATAGCCAGCGGCGCTGGGCAGCGTCTCGATGTCGCCCGTGATACCCAGGTTATCCTGCAACTGCTGCTTCACAACCTGGCACTGGTCGGGGTAGTTGCCGACCTGTCGCACGGTGTACTGGACTTCAAAGCCCTCGGACACCCCGGCCTCTGCCATCAGCGCCTTGGCGTCGGCCAGGTCCTGCTGCCCCTCCGGGGTGTTCTTGGGCCGAATGCCGGGCCAGGAATTGCACTCTTCGTTAGAGTGGGCCAAGCCCATCAACGGGCAGTAACTGCCGGACGTGTTGTCAAACACGCGCTCGTCAATCTCCTGCCGATCAACAGTCAAGTTGATGGCTTGACGGACTCTGTGGTCCTGGAACTGAGGCTTCTTGATGTTGAGCATCAAACCCCAGTTGGTGCCGGCGGGGATAGGGTGCGGCACATACTCGCCGTTGGTGCTCTCTGCCACCTGAAGCTTTTGAGTCGGCGAGAGGTTGTCGAAACCACCGTTGGTCATGTCAATCTGGCGGGCTTCGAACTGAGCAATCAACCGGTCCTTGGCCGTTCCGGGGAAGATGTAATGCTCGATGCGGTCAACGTAAGGCAGTCCGTCCTTGAAATAGTCAGGGTTCTTGTTGACCTTGTAGAAATCGCCAACCTGGTACTCTTCCAGGATGAACGGGCCCGAAGTAGTACCCCGGTCAATGATGTTCTCACCCAGGTTCAGGAAGCAAGGGTTGGCGGCGTCGCGGATCTCACAGTTGGCGTCGGAATCCAACTGATGCCCCGGCAACACCTTGGCGTAGTCAATGGCCAGGAACTTAATGAACGTGCCGGATGCGAATTGCAGGTTGAACTCAACTGTCTTGTCGTCAATGGCCCGCAGCACGGCATCCTGGTTGGTCGGCGTGCAGTCGCCGCCGTCCTTGTCCACCACTTCCATCTTGACGGCGTAGTTACGCCACAGGCCGGAGCGTCCCGTGCCGTTGCACGGGTTGGCGTAACGGCGCATGGTAGTGATAATGTCGGCCGAGGTAATCTCGGTGCCATCGGTCCACTGCATATTGTCGCGCAAGTGGAAGGTGTAAGTCAGGCCATCAGCGCTGACGTCCCATGACTCGGCCAGGTCGCCGGTGATGGCGGCAGTGTCCACCGGGTCAAACTGCACGATCTGGTTGTACAGCTGAGAGTAGGAGATCACGCTGGACAGCGAGCCAGAGCCCAAAGGATCCCAGTCCTTGGTGTCGGCATAGGCCGACATAATCATGGTTCCGCCGTACTTGGGCCCGGCGCTGGGCGTCGGCGTGGCGGCCACTTGCGGAACTGCGGTGGGCGCCGGGGTGTTGGTGGGTCGCACGGTGGCGGCTGCCGCCTGCGGTATCGGCGTGTTGGTGGGCGACATTGCCGCAGGAACGTCTGTGGCTGCCGCCGCGGCCTGCTGCTCCTGTTGGGCAGCAGGAGCCTGCTGTTGCTGCGCGGCCGGCGCCGGGGCTTCGGCGCCTCCGCAGGCGATGCCGACCATCAACGCTACGACGCCTCCTGCGATCAGCAACGTCCGCATGGACAGTCGGCCTAGGCTAAATGGATTCATATCGGTGTGAACCTCCCAACGTCATTACGACGGATGTGTACATTTGCGGACGGAGGAGATTATCGGTTATGCCCGCAATCGAGACGGAAACATCCCGGACCGGACCAATTGTGAAATCGGCCACAATCCGAGAATTGTGGTGCACGATGTTAGCCCAGCCATTGCAGCATGTCAATAGACCGTGGCCGGAATCGCAAATCCGGTTACGAATATCGCGGACAAAAAAGCCCCTTTCGGTTGAAAGAGGCTTCTCATGCGTATGAGTTCCGACTTTAACGGCCGCGCAACCGGGGATCCAAGGTGTCGCGCAACGCGTCGCCAAGGAAGTTGATCGCGAACACCACGATCGAAATCGCCATTCCGGGGAACACCGCCAGCCACCATGCCGTCCGGATGTATTTCTGCGCCCCTTCGGTCAGCATTCCGCCCCAGGTGGGGATGTCCGCCGATATGCCTACTCCCAGGAACGTCAGCGATGCCTCAATTATGATTGCCAGCCCCAATGTGATCGTGCTCAGCACGATGTAGCTCGCCACCACGTTGGGCAGAATGTGGCGTAGCATGATCCGCCAGGGTCGCGCCCCAATCGCCTGTGCAGCCAGCGTGTAGTCCAGCTCTTTGATGCTCAACACCTGCGCCCGGATCACCCGTATCGCGCCGGGCAGCAGGATTACCACCAGCGCCGCAACGATGTTGTTCACGGACGACCCCAATACCGCGGTCAAGCCCAGCGCCATAATGATTGCGGGAAACGCCATCAGCGCGTCCACGATCCTCTGGATGGTCAGGTCTATCACCCCGCCCACATACGCGCTGATGATCCCAATGATCGTCCCCAGCGAAATCCCGATGAGCACGCTCGCCAGGCCCACATACATCGATACCCGCGCCCCGAATATCACGCGGCTGAAAACATCCCTGCCCAATTCGTCCGCTCCCAGCCACTTGTCGCCTGCGGGCGCGGCGAACGGCTCGTGGTTAAGGTCGAGCGGATCGTATGGAGCGATGAGCGGGGCGAAAATCGCGGTCAAAATCGTGATGATAATGATGGCCGCGCTTACCGCGCCCAGCGGCTTCGTGCGGCAAAAGGCGCCGATCCGCTTCATCACCCCTTGTTTCGGGCGAATATCAAGCTGCGATTCTTCGGTAACCCTCGGCGCGGCTTGTCCGGTGTTGGTAGTCATGCCTCACCCTCCCGGTGATATGCACGTTTCTTTTGGGGTCGCACGATCCGCGTCACGCGTATCTGATGCGTGGATCCAGCCATCCATACAGCAGGTCCACCAGCAGGTTGATTACGACAATGGACAGGGCCACGATCACGATCACCGCTTGGATGGTGGGGAAGTCCCGCTGGTACACCGCGTCGATCAGCAACTGCCCCACGCCGGGGATCAGGAAGATCTTCTCGATGACCACGGTCCCACCGAACAATCGCCCGAACTGCCAGCCCGATATCGTCAGGATCGGCAGGACGGCGTTTTTCAGCCCATGCCGCGAAAGCACCAGGCGTTCGGCCAGGCCCTTGGCCCGCGCTGTCCGCATGTAGTCCTCGCGCAGGATCTCCATCATCGACGAGCGCGTCACCCGGGCGATGAACGCCATGTCGTAGAACCCCAACGCCAGCGCCGGCAACATCAACTGCTTGACGTTCGCCCAGGGATCTTCCCAGAGGTCCGCGTATCCCAGCGGCGGCAGCCAGCCGAATGACCGTATCAGGATCAGGGTCAGCAAGATCCCGCTGAAGAATGTCGGTATGGAAATACCCACCAGGGTGAAGATTCTGGATAGGTAATCTATCGGGCTGTCTGGCTTGATCGCCGATAACACCCCCAGGGGTACGGCGCATACCACCGCCAGTCCGATACCAAGGATCGCCAGCTCAATGGTTACCGGAATCCTCTCACCCAACCGCTCCATCACCGGCCCGCCCCACCAGAAGGAGGTGCCGAAGTCTCCCTGCACCAGCCCAGTCACCCAGTCCACGTACTGCACCACGATCGGCCGGTCCGTCCCCAGCTCCGCTCGGAGCAGACGCAGTTCGTCCTCTGTGTAGGCCGCATCGTCCGCGCTCAGGATCGCCAGGGCCGGGTCCCCGGGAATCAACCGCATCACCACAAAGACGATTACGGTTACCAGTAATACCGTCGGGATGAACAACCCTATGCGCTTGATGGCGTACTGTCTCATTTTGCCACCGCACTTAATCGCGTCCCCTTGCCGTACTCCGCCTGGTCAGCATCGTTCGGCAAGGGGATGACTCATGTGTTTCGAATAGCCTCGGTCAGCCTAGCGGTCAAACCAAAGGTGTTCTTGCTTGAAGCCGTATTGCACGGTCTCGGGAGCGTTGAACCCCTTGATGTCCCGGTGCATGACCCAGAAGTTGCGGCCCAGGGTCAGGCTGACCCAGTGGTTGTCCGAGAAGTCGTGCAACCAGCGTTCCGCCTCCTTGTTGATCTCACGTCGCTTCTCCGGGTCAAGTTCAACCTTCTGCTCTTCAAACCACGCGTTGACTTCCGGCGTTTCCCAGTCCGTGTAGTTCCGGGTTGCGCCCTTGAGGAAGATCCCGGCGTATATGGCGTCGACGTCGAAAACGGTCATGCCGTCAGCCTGGCAAGCGATGTACCAGTCGCCCTTTGCGTCCGGCGGACGAGACGTGCCGTATTTGGCGTACCCCGCCGCGCTGGGTAGGGTCTCGATCGGGCCTGTGATGCCCAGGTATTCCTCCAGGTCCTGTTTGATCACGGAGCACTCGGCGGCGTATGTTCCTACCTGCCGAACCGTGTACTGGACCTCAAAGCCATCGGGGTACCCGGCCTCAACCATCAGTTGCTTCGCTCGCGCGATATCCTCCTGGCCGCCGGGAGTGTCCTTGGGACGCATTCCGGGCCAGGATTCGCACTCCTCCAGGGAGTTCGCCAGACCCACCAGCGGGCAGTGGCCGCGTCCCGCACCGTGCAGGGCGCGCTCGTTGTGCTTCTGCCTGTCAACCGCCAGGTTGATGGCCTGTCGCACCTTGTGGTTGGTGAACGGCTCATGCTTGATGTTCAGCATCAACCCGCGGGTGGCGCCGCCAAACACGTCGTGAGCCACATATTCGCTGTTGGTAGATGTCTCCAGATCGTAGTTCTCCGTGGCGGTCAGGTTGTTGGCCGCCGCGTTGGACATATCAATCTGTCCGGCTTCCACCTGCGCGATGAACGTCGCCGGCGTCGTGATGATGAAGTGCTCAATCCGGTCGAAATACGGCAGCCCTTCCTTGAAGTATTCGGGGTTCCTGTTCACCTTGTAATGGTTTCCGGATTGGTACTCTTCCAGGATGAACGGGCCTGAAGTCGCTTCATGCCTCAGGATGTTCTCCGCCAGATTCAGGTCAATCCCCTGCGACAACAGATGCTCGGGCAGGATCTTGGCGTAGTCGATGGCCAGGAACTTGATGAACGCGCCGGAAGCGAATGCGAGGTTGAACTCCACCGTCAGGTCGTCGATCTTGCGTACCACCTGGTCGGCGTTGGTCGGCGTGCAGTCCGCTTTGTCCGCGATCTCCACCACTTCCACGGGAATCGCATATTGGCGCCACAGTCCGGACCGCCCACGACCGTTGCACGGGTTGCCGTAGCGCAACATGCTGTACACCACGTCATCCGCATTCAGCGCTTCGCCATCCGTCCACTTGATGCCGTCATGCAGTCGGAAGGTGTATTGCGTCCCCTCCGGGTTGATTTCCCAACTCTCGGCCAAGTCTCCCACCACTTGGGAGGTGTCCACGTTGTCAAACTGGACAAGCTGGTTGTACAACTGTGAGTAGGAAATAACGCTGGACAAAGACGACGACCCCAGCGGATCCCAGTCCTTGGTATCGGCGTATGCCGACATGCGCACGGTTCCCCCGTGCTTCGGGCCGCTACTTGGCACCGGGGTGGGGGCTGTACGCGCCGCTATGGTAGGCGCCGGTGTGGAAGTGGGGCGCACCGTGGCTTCCGGCGGCGGCGTCGCCGTTGGCGGAACCGCTGTTGGTTGTGCCGCGGGTTGCGCCGGCGCGGCCGTCGCGGGAGCAGCGGAGCTGTCTCCGGTGCTTGCCGGTGTCGTGGGCGCCGGCGCTTCCGCTCCACCGCACGCGATTCCGACCAACATCAGCGCCACCACAACCATGCTTAATATCAAGGCGGGTTTCAGACTCGATGACATTGGGAAGCGACCTCCTGAATAGAGAATGTTTGGGAACAAACCTCATTAATAGTGGGGTTTGTGAACGCCTTCCCGTTGGGCCGCATCATCCTAGGTGAGTCGTCCAAACATGTCAAGCACAGGCGCCGAAAAGAGTAGCACCCTTATCGTGAATGTCATGCGTCTTGGTATATTCGCACCACCAATATACGTTTATCGATGCAAAAATTGCAAATACAAACTGATTCCGGCTATAAACAGCCGTGAATCGTAATCCCAACGCGTATCATGGGAGTGTTGCCTCCTGCACGGTCCCCAAATATCAAAAGGGCGGGGCGCTCAAAGCGCCCCGCGTGAAAGCTTTTTGGAATTTGAAAGCGCCGGTTGACCCGTCAGTGATGACCCGCACGATCCTGGAACTCGCGCTCCGTCGTCGCTGCCTCAACCGCCTGGTATTCCGGCAAACTGATCAGCGCCTCTACCTCTGCCCGACGCGCCGCCACGTCTGCCGCTCCGATCCCGATGTGTCCCGTGTCCCGCAGGCTGGTGTACGCTCGTTGGATGCCTTCCACGGCGGCGATGGCTGGCGTGGTGGCGTAGATGATCACCTTGTAACCCAACTCCTCGTATTCCTGCACCGTAATGTCGTCTGTGCCGGCGATCACCAGCAGAGGGACGTCGGGAACCCCCGCTCGGAACGTTGCGAGGTCTTCCCGTTGCCGAACGCCCCGGGGCATCACTACGTCCACGCCCAGGTCCCGTAGCGCGTTGCCCCGTCGGATCGCGTCCTCCATGTCCCCTTCCACCGCGGTGAACGAGTCCGTTCGCCCGATGATCAGGAAGTTGGGGTCGGACCGCGCTTCCAAAGCGTATCGCATCTTTTCAAGGAACTCGTCGATCGGTATGACGTGCTCCAGCCCTGCGTGGTACGAGGCACGCTTGGGATACACCTGGTCTTCTATATGAATGCCACACACCCCGGATCGTTCAAACGTCCGTACCGTGTGCATCGTGTGCACCGGGTCGCCGTACCCCGCTCCGGCGTCGCAGATCACGGGCAGCGGCACCGACTTCACGACGCGCTCCGCCACCTCCACCTGCTCGGTCAAGGTCATCAACGGCTCGGTGACGGCCAGGTGAGCGCCGCTCATGTAACCGCCCACGTACACCGTGTCAAACCCCAGGGCCTGCACCACGCGCGCTGACATCGGATCGTAGGCGCCCGGCGCCACGATAGTTTCTCCAGCCACCAGCCGGCTCTTCAGGTTGGATCGTAGGGTCATGATTGTTTGCCTCCTTCCAGAGGTGGGTTGCGGTCAGTCCTGTGGAATCAGCGGCATCACTTCACGCGAAAACCGTTCCATCGCCTCCTGCTGTTGCGCCGCGCTGTCCGCCGGAAAGCTGAGTATGAAGTGTTGCACGCCCAGGTCCTGGTACTGGCGCAGGTCGGCTGCGATCTGCTCGGGTAGGCCCGAAACCATGCGGCGATCACCGCCCGTTTCATTCTGAAAGACGCAGTCGGTGCTGAACACCAGGTCCACGGCGTCCTCGGCTCGTCCGGCCCTCGCGCTGATCCGGCGCAGGCGGGCGATTTTTTCCGCCATCTCTTCGGGTTCCAGACCCGCCGGAGGGCGCAGGCCGATCGGCATCCAACCGTCTCCAAGCGTTGCGGCCCGACGGATTGCCGGGTTGGTATGGCCGCCTATCCAGATGGGTGGGTGAGGCCGCTGCACCGGTTTGGGCAAAAATCCGGCGCCGCTGATATCGTAGTGCTTGCCGTGGAACTCGGGGTTGTCCGATGTCCATAGCTCCTTGAAGATCTGGATGTATTCGTCGGTCACCTCGCCCCGTTGAGCATAGGTGTCCAGCCCCATTGCCTGGAATTCTTCCTCCATCCAGC
>JAJDXU010000468.1 GCA_022823105.1 Dehalococcoidia bacterium | reverse complement strand
TCGACGCGGCGATCCTCATGCATCCCAAAGTGTGGGAAGCCAGCGGACACGTGGAGAATTTCAGCGACCCCCTGGTTGAGTGCCGGGAGTGCCATCGCCGGTTTCGCCAGGACCAACTGGAATCGAATGTTTGTCCCGAATGTGGCGGGGACCTCACGGAGCCCCGTCGATTCAATCTCATGTTCCGTACCTTCATGGGTCCGGTAGAGGATTCCAGCGCGGAGGTATTCCTGCGGCCTGAAACTGCCCAGGGAATCTTCGTGAACTTCCAGAACGTCCAGACGGCCACCCGCAAGAAGCTGCCATTCGGAATAGCGCAGATCGGCAAGGCTTTCCGCAATGAGATTACGCCCGGCAACTTCACCTTCCGCACTCGAGAATTCGAGCAGATGGAAATAGAGTTTTTCGTCAAACCGGGAACTGACGAAGAATGGCTGCAACGATGGGTCAAGGACCGCTTTGAATGGTATGTGAACCATGGCATTCGGGCGGAGAACCTCCGCCTGCGAGAGCACGCCGGCGACGAGTTGGCCCACTACGCCAAAGCCACCTATGACATCGAGTACCGCTTCCCGTGGGGCTGGGGAGAGTTGGAGGGCATCGCGGACCGTACCGATTTCGACCTGGGCAGACACAAGGAATTCAGCGGCGAAGACCTCACCTATTTCGACGATGAAATCCACGAACGTTACCTGCCCTACGTAATCGAGCCCTCCGGCGGCGTCGACCGCGCCACGCTGGCGTTCTGGCTTGATAGCTACGACGAGGAGCCTGACGGCAACGACACCCGTACCGTCCTTCATTTTCACCGTGCATTGGCGCCGGTAACCGTGGCGGTGCTGCCTTTGAGCCGCAACGCCCGCTTGGCTCCGACGGCTCGAGCGGTGTACGACCTGGTGCGGAGGCGGTTCCGGTCCCAGTTCGACGACGCGCAGAGCATCGGCCGTCGTTATCGCCGGCAGGATGAGATCGGCACGCCCTACTGCGTGACGGTCGATTTCGATTCCCTTGACGACCAGGCGGTCACCATTCGCGATCGCGACACGATGGCGCAAGAGCGCATCCCGGTCGGCGACCTCCTGGGCGTGCTCCAGGACCGCTACGACCACGGCTGGTAATCCTCGCGACCCATGCCCTCGTCCATCGTCGCGCAGATGCTCCGCACCGGTCTATACACGGCCATCATCGGGCGTTCCATCCGCTACTATCAATCCACCGGATCTACGATGGACGACGTGGCGCAGTGGGCCCGCGCCGGCGCCGAGGAGGGCGTGGTGGTGGTCGCGGAAACCCAGACATCCAGCCGCGGACGCCTCGGGCGACGTTGGATATCC
This sequence comes from Dehalococcoidia bacterium, assembly GCA_022823105.1. Classification (GTDB taxonomy): domain Bacteria; phylum Chloroflexota; class Dehalococcoidia; order Lucifugimonadales; family UBA3495; genus Bin87. The sequence goes on along the minus strand of JAJDXU010000468.1, from coordinate 2,137 downwards.
GATTCCGGCAACCTGTATTTTTCGGCGCTCTTTTGCCCGGATGCCGCTGCGTTGCCGCTGTTGAGCCCGTTGGCCGGCGTGGCCGTTGCCCGTTCCATCCGGCAGGTAGCGGGTTTGTATCCGGCGATCAAGTGGCCCAACGACATCACGATAGATGGCCGCAAGGTAGCCGGAATCCTCGCGGAGAGCGCGATGTCAGGGTCTCGCGTCGTGCACGCGGTGGTAGGCATCGGCGTCAACGTGGCCCTTGATGTTTCCGCGGATGCTGAAATCGCGTCCACGGCAACCAACCTGAACGATCTCGCTGACACCGAAGTGGATCGGTCGGAATTGCTGCGGCGCATCCTGCAACACATGGATGCCCTGTACCTGGACCTGATGCGCGGACGGTCTCCCATACCGGAATGGCGACGGTGGCTGGAGACGCTCGGCCAACGGGTGGTGGTGACCCACCACGGTTCCCGCAATTGCGGTGTGGCCGAGGACATCGACGAACTCGGCAACCTGCTGCTCCGCCAGGACGATGGGGAGTTGTTGACCCTGACCGCGGGAGACATTACCCTACGGACAGCAGAAGGGGAGCCCCTGGCGCATGCTTGACAACTTGTACCTGGACGGCAAAGTAGTAATCATCACGGGCGGCGGAACCGGGTTGGGCCTGGAGATGGTCCGCGCGTTGACCCGTTCCGGGGCCGACCTGGCGATTGCGGGGCGCCGGCCGGGTCCCATCGAATCGGCACGCGATGAGGTGATCGCCGCCGGTCGGGATGCCATTGCAGTGCCCACCGACGTGTCCAATTCGGGCGACGCCGATGCGCTGATTCGTGCCACGCTCGACCATTTCGGCCGGATTGACGTGCTGATCAACAACGCGGCCATGGTCGCCGACAACGTTCTGAGGCCGATATGGGAGATCACCGATGACGACTGGGTGACGGCGATGTCGGTGAACCTTTCAGGGGCGTTTTACTGTGCCCGCGCCGCCGCCAAACCGATGGCCGACGCCGGGAAAGGCAAGATCATCAACGTCGCGTCGGGTTTCGGGTTGCGGGGTGGCCGGGACATTTACATGTACTGCACTTCCAAGGGCGGCGTGATCCAACTCACGCGCGTGCTGTCGTTCAGCCTCGCTCGGTACGGGATCACCGCGAACAGCATCGTTCCCGGGTTCATTCCCACAATTGACCCCGGCGCCGAGATCAACCGTACGCTGCCCCAATCGGGGGACTTCCTCCCCACCGGAAAGTTGGGCAAGCCCGAGGATCTTGGCCCCGTCGCCGTTTTTCTTGCGTCCGACGCGTCCGACTACATGACGGGCGAGATGTTCATATTAGACGGAGCGGGACTGGCCTCCGGAATCGCGCCGACCGGGCACGCCCCTCTCGCAGAATTGGAGCCCTGATCTCTCCGAGTAGAGGAACCCAACACCGTGCCGACCAACATACCGGATTACCTCCCAGCCGAATTCAGCTTGTCCGGCCATACGGCGATCATCGCGTCGTCCGGCGGAGGTGAAACCACGCAACTGGCGGCCGCGCTGGCCGAAGCAGGTGCGAACGTCTTTGCCATCGCCCGACACCAAGAGGCGCTAGATGCCGTTCGAGCCGCAGCGTCCGCGATCACGGGCAGCGGGGTACACGGATACGCCGGTAGGTGGGACACGCCAGAAACCGCAGCGGCCGCGGCGGCGGCATTTCATACGGCGCACGACCGGGCAGATATCCTCGTTAACGATGTCCGCAGCTTTTTCGCAAAGCCGGCCTCGGAGGTATCAATAGAAGAGTGGGACGAACTGCATGCCCGCAACGTTCGCGCCACTTTCATGCTCACCCAGGCGGTTGGCCGACAAATGCTCACGCAGCAGTACGGCCGCATCGTCAATGTGATCTCCAACCTGGCGGAGCGGGCCGTGATCAACTGCGCGGCCTACAGCGCTACCCAAGCCGCTGTCCTGTCGCTAACCCGGTCATTTGCGGTCGAGTGGGGCCGCAGCGAAATTCGGGTCAATGCAGTCGGGTCGGGTTGGTCCACCGCCGAGGACGTCCCCCTGGAAACCCAACGCGAGGAACTGCTGGTCCGCTATACGCCGTTGCGACGCAAGGGAACGCCTCGCGATCTGGCAGCCATGCTGGTGTAC
>JAJDXU010000108.1 GCA_022823105.1 Dehalococcoidia bacterium | reverse complement strand
AGCCGGTCCTGGAAGGTTCCTGCGGCGCGTTCCACACGCCCTTTGGCCTCTGGCGAGCGGACGAAGATCTGCTGGATGCCCAGTTCTGCCATGGCTTTGCTGAAGTGGGTGGCCTCCACCGGCGGCTGGATATGCCTGGGTTTGCCGGAATGCTTGAACACGCCGTGGCGGTCGCCGTAGAGGGCTATGGGCCGTCCATGGCGTTCAATCAAGCCCTGCATCAGGGTGAAGTAGCCCGGGTGTCCTCCTCGGGGCCAAACACCGCGCTGACCACGGCGCTGGTGGCATCATCCACCGCCAGCAGCAGAGTGAATTGCGGACCATCTTCACCCAGCCACCGGTGAAGACTGCCATCGATCTGCACCAGCATCTCAGCTTGGGGCATCCGTTGCCTTCGCACCCGGTGCTTGGGCGGACGCCGGTGGCGCGGGCTGGAGACGCCCGCCCTGGTCAGAATGCGCCGCACCGTGGGCCGGCTCAGGTCAATGCCCTCGCGTTCCTTGAGCAACTCGGTGAGGTGGGTGTGGTTGGCGCCGGCGTAGGTGGTGCTGGCCAGTTGCACCACCGCATTGGCCTCTTCGTCGGAGACGGTGTTGCGTGGTTTACGACCCCGGTTCCCGTGAGCCAGTGCGGCGGCGCCTTCCCTCCGATAGGCCGCCAGAAGTCGCCAGGCGTGGCGTTCACTCACTCCCAAGATCTCTGCGGCCTGGACTACCGGTAGCTGGTGTTCCAAAACGGTGTTGAGCACATGGAGTCTCGTCTGTTCTAGCTGTTTCAATGTCAGGTCCTTCATAACCTGACATTTTCCCTGACCAATTAGCTACTGACCAAATTGTAGACCATCGACACTGTTACGGGTTTGAGTTGACCCACCCGGCTTATTGTCAGCCCAAACAGGGATGGAGCGGCCGTTCCTGAGCGGCGATGTTGGAGGCCGGAAGAAGCGACAACCCGCTTGCGGTTATCCCCCCGCTTTGCCCGGGGCCTCGCGTCATATTCCAACTCCCTCTGCTCACCGTCAGTTTGGGTCGCGCGGCTCTCGTAGCCCGTCGGCGCTGATTTCCGGCATAATGTTCGCTACTTGAAGCATCTCTCCTGGTGTGGAACCAAGTGCTTTCCCGGGCGACCCCTGGGCCCGAAAACGGCCTGACGTGGAAGTCCCAAACCTTTAATTCCGCATCCCACGCCATCGCCCGGTTCTTTCCGATCTGTTTCTCCTCATCATCACTCCCCGCTCCCCTGTGTGTCCGGACCGCCAATCCTGAGGTCCTCTTCTATCTCCGCCAGCCGGGTGAAGGCCTCGGCCACCCGCCGGGTGTGCCGGGCTATTTCGCGGGGCCCCAGGTTGTTTCCGAAGGCGTCCTCCCGCTTCTCGATCCGCTTGTGGGCTATCCGCTCCACGCAGGTGGGGCAGGTTATGCGGGGCAGCGGCGTCCGGTCGTCAAAGTCTTCGTGGACGTCACCGTCCTCGTCCGGAACAATCAGGTCGATGATATAGCCGGTTTCGGTCTCGGTGATAATGTTCTCGGGCCACCTGGCCAGACGCTCCCTGACGGCTTCCTCTTCCCTGGCGCCGTCGATGACCAGCTTGTCGCCGCCGTGGCGCAGCGCCGCGGTCTGGGCATTCCTTATCATACGGTAGGCACGGCCGCTGGTGACCGTTCCCTCCCACCCCAGCCTCCATACTCCGGCCTGCCCCAGGTCCCTGAAGATTGCGGCGACGAAGCCGTCCTCATGCCGCAAGACTGTTATTCTCATCATTCTCACCGAAACGCCTCGCAGTTATAAGAGAATCAGCCCCAGCGCGACGCCGTGGCTGGGAATGCCAGGACTGAATATGGCGGCGCAGTATATCGTCAATAGCCCATGGGGACCTGCTCTGGGCTTCTGTTACCCTGGGCCTGTGCTTTCTGTACAGGGCAGAGGTAACCGGCCGCAGCCACAAAGGACGCTGCGGCGGCCTGCAGAACGGGACCGCGGGCAACGTCCGCCGCACCGGAGATTAGAGCTGAAATTGCAGTGGTCTTGATCATGGGCCGCTGATTATAAACCACTCCTCAACCGTGGGGTAGGAGGAAACCGCCGGTTGGGGCCTTTCCAAAGTTGTGCGGTTGAAGTACATCCGCTGCTCCTGAACCTGTCGAAGGACGCGCTCGTGGTTCGGCAGGCTCACCATCAGCGGGATGTGTAGCGCCCTGGAAAGGCACTGGTACCCGTAAATAACGCTCTGGTGCAGCCGTCGAGTGGTCGGGTCGGCGTGGTTGCGCGGCTTGGGAATCGTGGCTATTCCTCTGCCTCTGACACTCGCGCCGGTTCGTTGACTGTCGCCGGCGCCGAGCGGCTGCCCCGAGTGTTGGCCCAGTAGGCGACTACGATCAGCGCCGGCATAGCGAGGATGATGATCCCGATGATGATGACCACCGTGAGCTCGGTGAACCCCAGTGTGCCCAGCAGAATGTTGCTCAGGGCGGTCATGATCCAATCCAACAATGTGGGGTCGGCCTCTCCATGATGGAGGCCAACGGACAGCAGAACCACGCTCAAAAATGCGCCTATCATCTTTGGCTCTTACCGTTAACGCTCACGTTGCGGAACAAGCGATTCGGGAGGGCCGGGCCATGAAACTCGGATCTCCAGCTCCATAGCAGGGGCAGGATTCAAACCTGCCCCTGCCTGTCCAATTCCCCGGGCCTAGTACGCCCGCGTTCCGCCTCCGGCGCCCGCGCCGGCCGTGGCCAGTGGCGGAGCCGGAGAGGTGTTGTACCGTCCCGAATAGTGGTACTCGTTGATGCTGAAGGCCATGATGGTCGCCGGTATTAGGGTCAAGCCCGCGATCAGGAACGGCCAGAAGTAGCTCTCGTTGAACCAGACGTAGGCGTATCCGGCGAACTGGATGCTGAAGAACGACCCGATCTGGTGCGCGAAGAACACCCATCCGCTGATGGTCCCCAATGCCCGGAACCCGTACACGTCCGCGGTCAGCGTGGATGTCAATGGTACGCTGGCGACCCAGGACATTCCCGACAGCAGCGAGAACATGATCAACCCCAGCATCCCGTGGCCGAACAGCGGCAGGAACACCAGGCACATGAACGCCACCCCGCGCGTCGCGTACACCGCCGCCAGCACGTTCTTGCGCCGCATGCGGTCTCCCAGGAACCCGGTGATGATGACGCCGAATGCGTTCAGGCCGGTCATCACGCCGAACACCAGCCCCGCAAAAACTTTTTCGTCCCAAACGCCGCCCAGGAAATTCACCTGCGCCGGCAGCACGTCCTCTGCGTATGGAATGAAGTGGATGCTCAACAACCCGGTGGTGATGCCGCACACCACGTAGGCGCCGGAGAGTTGCCACATCGGCGCTGTCTTGAAGCACTGGCGCCAACTGTCCACCTCGTAGGCTCCCGTGGCCCTCTGCCCTGGCGCGCCTCCGCTGTTGGAAGGGGGATCGGGATCGCCGTCCGGGTTCAGACCCATCTCCGCCGGGCTCGGCCGGAGGAAGAACACCGCCAGAGGCGCGGCTGCTAATACAACAACAATGCCCAGCAGGAACCACACTGTGCGCCAGCCCGCCAGCGTGGTGTCGCCCCACGCGATGCCCGACGAATCAATCACGCCCATCAGGTACGCCGCGAACGGGATGGTCAAAAGGCCGCCGATGGACGTTCCGCAGGCCGCGAGAGCCGTGGCCTTGCTGCGCTTGCGCCGGAACCACCGCACCACCAGCGCCAGCATGTTGGTGATCGACGCCGCGCTCAGGCAGGTGTTCACAACGACGGAAAACACTACGATGAACCAGAGCAGGTCCAGCGGTATGTTCACAAATCCCAGGGGAAGGGTGGCCTCAAGATCCTTGATGAACGCCAGGCTCATTATCGCCAGGCCCATGATCACCAGGCCAAAGCCAAATACCTTGCGCGGTCCATACTTGTCGAACAACGCGCCCATGATGGGCTGCATCGCGCCGTTGAGCAGGAACCCGATGGAACCCACCCACGAAATATCGGCGCGGTTCCAGCCGAAGGTCGGCTCCATCTCGGTCACGAACAGGCCGAACCCCTGCCGTCCCGGAATGGACAGGAACGCCACGAAGAAGCAGGTTGCGACGATGTACCATCCGAAGTACAGCGACCCTCCCACTTGCGCTACGGATTTGGTAGTCATGGGCCCCCTTATTGCGCTGGTTCCGTGTTCAAATCCCGGCCACCGGCACACCTCCAGCAATAATATCAGCCCGCCGCTATTGCCGCTACCGCCGATATACCCTCACCCAGGGGCCTCTTCAAAGTCTTAGAGGAGTATGAAAATTGGAGTGGGAGGTGGCTGGGGATGACAGATACCACGTAGTTGCCAGACGAGTTTGTCCTGTTTCAGCAGGAACTGAGCCCATTGACCGACCGGCGTTTTGCGCGGGGTGGGGTTTTTCCTTCAGCTGGCGTGCTCTGTCTTGGGTGCTGTCGCTGATGTGCGGCTACCGTTCGTTGATCGCCATCCACCGGTTAGGGTACACCCATCCGGAGTTGTAGACCCAGTTGAAACTACCACGCAGTCCATCGGTGCCTACGCTATCCCGATTGTTGCGGATGGTGTCTGTGGGGGAATTGCGTCAGGCCTTGATGAGGTTTGCTCCGGTGTTGGCGGTGCAGCCGCGCTGTGGCGTGGGCGTGGTGGACATGGATGGGAAGACCATGTGTGGGGTATGGGACAGTGACGAGCAGTTGCGGGTGCTGCATCTATTTGGCTAGGAGAGCGCGGTGGCAATGAATCAGGTGGCATTTTCGCTTTTCAAATCAGAAGACCAAATCGCTGGACAGCAACATATTCACAGGATAAACCATCGGTACAGCGCCGAATAGGAGATCCCGCAGCCCCGCTGTGCCAGCAACTCCTGTATGCAGGTGAACTTAGGCCTGTCCCAGGTGACCCACTGGTATATCTGGTCTTCCCATGGAGCCAAGGTCTCTTCCGAAGGGGTCTGCACCTGCCGGGACCCTGCCTGGCTTACACAAGCCAACCGGCTCAGCTACCCTCCGTGGGCCCGGGCCCGTCAGGGAAGAGCCCCACCACCACGACTGCGACCACTTAATTGCGCACCGTGATGCGCCACATGCCCGCGCCCAA
>JAJDXU010000245.1 GCA_022823105.1 Dehalococcoidia bacterium | reverse complement strand
CTCCAAAAGATATGACGATATATAACAATATAACTGCGATCAATTTGGCGGACTTCATATATACCCCCGTCCGGAATTAATATTTTGGTATCTCCCGAGTATATATTTACATACTGGTGAGCAAATTATGCGGTCTTATTTTATTATTGTCAATAAAGTGACACAATGGTTTTTGCTCGGATTTCTCGTGGGTCTCGGCCGCAGATGCGCGTCCCGAGTCCGACCCGCCGTCAAGTTGGATTCGGGTATGGGATTCCACGATCTTGCGCTATAATGTCGCGCGCCAAAAGAACGGAAACGCAGAGCGTGGCGCTGTTGGCGGAGGTAATACTTCATGGCGAAACCACTGGAAGGAATCAAGGTGCTGGACCTGACCCGCGCGCTGGCGGGTCCCTTCTGCGCGCTGATGCTGGGCGACTACGGCGCCGATGTCATCAAAATCGAGCGTCCCGGCGTGGGCGACGACACCCGCAAATGGGGGCCGCCCTTCATTGGGGAGGAGTCCGCCTACTTCCTGAACGTCAACCGCAACAAGCGCAGCCTGACTCTCAATCTGCGCGACGAGAAGGCGCAGCAGGTCTTCCTGCAGCTGGCCGCCGACGCCGACATCATCGTGGAAAACTTCACGCCCGACGTGATGCCCAACTTCAACCTGTCCTACGAGGACGTGAAAAAGGTCAACCCGGCCATCATCTACTGCTCCATCTCCGGCTTCGGGGCCACGGGCCCCTACCGGAACCGCCCCGCCTACGATCAGATCATGCAGGGCATCAGCGGCCTGATGAGCATCACCGGCGATCTGGGCGGCGACCCTCAGAAGGTTGGCATCGCGGTCTCCGATATCGGCGCCGGCATGTGGGCCGCCTTCGCCGTGATGGCCGCGCTGCACCACCGCAACACCGCCGGCAACGGCGTGGGCCAGTACATCGACCTGTCCATGCTGGACTCTCAGGTGGCGTGGATGACCTACCAGGCCGGATACTACTTCGCCACCGGCGAGGCACCCAAGCGGCTGGGCGCGGCCCACCCCACGCTGGTCCCCTACCAGGCTTTCATGGGCAAGGACGGCAAGTACTTCAACGTCGCCGTGGGATCCGACCGCCTGTGGGACCGGTTCTGCGAGGGCATTGACCGTATGGACCTGCACGAGGACCCCGACTACGTCAACAACGGCGTGAGGGTCAACAACCGCTCCAAGCTGGTGCCGCTGCTCCAGGAGTACTTCCTCAAGAAGGACGCCGACGACTGGGTGGCCGACCTTCAGGCGGTGAGCGTGCCTGCCGGCCCCATCAACGACCTGGCGGACGTGTTCAACGACGAGCAGGTGCTGCACCGGGAAATGCTGCTGGAAATGCCGCACCCCACCCTGGGCAGCATCAAGCAGACGGGCCTTCCCATCAAGTTCTCGGAAACGCCCGGCGGCCTCGACCAGCCGCCGCCGCTCCTGGGCGAGCATAACCGGCAGATCCTCACCGGCCTCGGCTACTCTGACGCGGACGTTGACCAGATGGCATCGGCGGGTGTCATCTGACCCGTTGACCGCGCGAAGAGGGGGTGGCCAGATGGACCTGGGTTTGCAGGACACCGTGGCGCTGGTGGTTGATTCCCACCTTGGGATTGCCACCGCGGCGGCGGCATCCCTCGCCAGAGAGGGGGCCATCCTTTCATTGACCGCTCCTGACAACTACCACATGCGCCACGTGGAGATCGAGCTGGCGCGGTCCAGCATCCAACAGGACCGTTTTCGCGCCGTCATCGCCGACCTCACCCGCACCCGCGACATTCACCGCCTGGTGCGCGAAACCCTGCACCGCCAGAACGACATCGGAGTGCTGGTCAACACGGTGCAGGAACTGGACCCCTCCTCGGCGGTGGAACTGGAGGAGGAGAACATCGAGCCGGCGCTGGCCCGCAACTTCTTCGCCGCGGTGCAACTGACCCGCGAGGTCGTGCCCCACATGAAGCGTCTGGGCATGGGGCGCATCATCAACCTCATACCGTATTCGGCCATCGAGGTGTCGTCCGGCGGGACGTTGTCGTCGCTGAGTCTCGCTCCGCTGCTGGCCTACTTCAAGGGCCTGGCGTTCGACCTGGCGTCCGAGAACATCACCGTGAACAACATCATCTACTTCGGCGTGGAAAGCGACGAGGCGGGCGACAATGATACGGGGTCCAATGGCGTCCATGAAGGGGGCGATTGCACCGCAGAAGATACAAAGGACAAAGGATCGCACCGGAAAGGCAGCGATGACGATACCCCGATGCACCGGATGGCGGCGCCCCACGAGATCGGCGACGTGGTGGCAATGGTGGCGTCGTCCAAGGCCTCCTACCTCACCGGCGCCAACCTCATTCTGGATGGCGGCAGGCACCGTCAGTATTACGCCTGAGTCCGTTCGACACCACGGCAGGAGAACTCCGATGGCCAACGCGCAGATGATTCACGACGCCCAGGAATTCCTCGCCAACGAAGGGGTGCCCGGCTGGCTGATCTACGACTACCTGGGCTGCAACCCCGTGCTGGCCCAGGTCGCGCCCGCCTCCGGTCACGTCACCCGCCCCGTCTTCCTCCACGTTCCGGCCGTGGGTTCACCCACCCTGCTGACGCACCATGTGGATGCTGGCAAGTTCGCTGAATCCGGCGTCGAAACCGTCGTTTACAGCAGCCGGGCGACCCTGGAATCAGCCCTGCGGGACACGTTGGCCGGAGCCGCCGCCGTGGCCATGGAATACTCGCCGCGCAACAGCCTCCCCCGCGTCTCCCGGGTGGACGCCGGTACGGTGGAGCTCGTCAGGAGCATGGGGCCCGACGTCATATCATCAGCAGACCTGATGCAGTACGCGACCCAGAGGTGGTCCCCGGAACAACTGGCGGGACACAAGCGCGCCGCCGACGCCCTGGGCCGCATAGTCAACGAGGCATTCGTCCGCATTGGTCAACGGCTCGCCGACGGTGTAACGGAGTTCGAAATCGCGGAGTTCATCCGAGGGCGGTTCCGCGAGGAGGGTTTGACCACGGCCGACGGTCCCATCGTGTCCACCAACGCCCATTGCTCAGACCCGCACTATGAGCCGGCCGCCGAGGGCAGCAGCCTCATCAAGGCCGGCGACTGGGTGCTGATCGACCTGTGGGCCAGGGAGGACACGCCAGGCAGCGTTTACGCGGACATCACCTGGACCGCCTACGTTGGGGACGACCCGCCCGCTCGCAATCGAGAGGTCTTCGACATTGTGCTGGGCGCGCGGGACGCCGCCCTGGCCTTCCTCAAGGATTCTCACGCCGCCGGCGACGAGATCCAGGGCTGGCAGGCCGACGACGTGGCGCGCCGCTACATCATCGACCACGGCTACGGGGACTACTTCACCCACCGCCTGGGCCACAGCATCTACCACACCGTGCACGGCGAGGGCGTGAACCTCGACAATTTCGAGACCCACGACACTCGCCGCATCATTCCGGGCGTGGGCTTCTCCATTGAGCCGGGCATTTATCTGCCCGAGTTCGGGGTACGCTCGGAAATCGACGCCTACATGAGCGAGGACGGCGCGTACGCCTCATCCCCGGTGCAGCGGGAAATTGTGCTGATCCGAAGCGACTAGCCCCCAGAGGCTCCTAAGTTGCTGAAAGTGAAAGGCTCTCTGCGTCGTCGATGTATAAGGCCGTTTCCCTGATTCGGCGCTCGGTCTGCGGATTGCAACGCGCGTCGTAGAAGCAAGCACCGTGCAACTGTCCCAAGCGGCTGTAATAACGACCCAAGAGCGTTCGACCCGCCGGTTCCCGATCAACGAAAGCATCCAGTTCGTCGGTGGTGCGAGCGGTTGTCACAGGCTCCTCGCCAGTTCGGGACAGGATGAGCGCGTCGGTAGACCTCTTTGTGGCGCACCATGCCTTCTCGGCAGCATCCCGAATATCCCCCGCCTCAAGGCGTCCCATTGCCTCAGCGTGGACCGTTCGGGCATCGGCGAAGAGTTCCACAACACGGTCATGTATCGAGATGGTAGTCAAGGTTGCTCCCTGTGCCGGATGAATTTGTACCTATTGTACGCAAGGTTTGTCCATTTGTAGTCCATTCCATGCAGGGCAATCGCATTTGGAATTTTGACGCTCGTCACTCAGGCGCAAACCGGAGTGCGGCGGCCACCGAATGAAGACAGCGAGCGCGAAAATGCCGATTTCAGGCACTGGATACCGGCTTTCGCCGGTATGACGGTGGTGGGTCGCGAAGCCGTGGCATGGAGTCCGTCATTTCGGCCCCCGCAGGACGGCTGTCGGCAGGTTACATGGATACCGGCTTTCGCCGGTATGACGGTGGTGGGTCGAAGCCGTGGCATGGAGTCCGTCATCCCGGCCCCTGCATCAGGTATTGGGCAGGCCCCTGCATCAGGTATTGGGCGGGCCCCGCATCGGGTACGGGGCGGGCTTTGAGCGGGAGTCCAGAAAATGCCTGGCGTACTCAAGGACGGCTGTCGGAAGGTTACGTGGATACCGGCTTTCGCCGGTATGACGGTGGTGGGTCGAAGCCGTGGCATGGAGTCCGTCATTTCGGCCCCCGCATCAGGTATTGGGCAGGCCCCTGCATCAGGTATTGGGCAGGCCGTATCGAGTACGGGGCAGGCTTTGAGCGGGAGTCCAGAGAATCGTTGCCTTACTCACGGATGCCTGTCGGCGGGTTGCCTGGATACCGGCTTTCGCCGGGATGACGGTGGTAGGTCGAAGCCGTGGCATGGAGCCTGAACAGTTACGTTTTTGTGGCAGCGTTTCGGATCAGGTGGTTTGATTCTGCGAGCATCGCTGCCAGCGAAGGTGGGGGCGGATGATAATGCGCCCCTGACATTTGGTCGTTGGTGGGGAAATTGGGCTGTGATAGAATCCGCGCCGTGATTACGAGGATTGACACATCTTTGGGATATTGGATTGCGCTGAGCCGCACGCCGGGTCTGGGCGCGGCGAGATTCCGGATGCTGGAGGCGCACTTTGGCGGCGACCTGGAGTCGGCGTGGAAAGCGCCACAACGCGAGCTGCGGGCGGCCGGGATTGGGGGCGGCGTGGCGAAGGCCATTGTGGACGGTCGAGAGCAAATTGATCCGGAGCGGGAGATTGAGCGGTTGGCGAGGTCGGGAGTCGAGGCGCTGACATGGCACGATGACGATTACCCGCGGCGGTTGAAGGAGATTGCGGATGCGCCGCCGGTGCTGTTCTGCCGGGGAACGCTGCGGCCCGACGATGAGACGGCAGTCGCGGTGGTGGGCACGCGCCGCCCGACGGATTACGGGCGAAGGGTGACCGCCGATTTGTGCAAGGAGTTGGCGGCCCGAGACGTGACGGTGGTGAGCGGGCTGGCCCTGGGGATCGACGCGCGAGCGCACCAGGCGGCGCTGGACGCCGGGGGCAGGACGATTGCGGTGCTGGGGAATGGCCTGGATACGGTTTACCCGAGGGAGAACGGGCGGCTGGCGGAACGGATTGTGGAGGAAGGCGGGGCGCTGGTGAGCGAGTTTCCGTTGGGGACGAGGCCGGAGGCGTCGCATTTCCCGAGGCGCAACCGGATCATCAGCGGGATGACGCTGGGGACACTGGTAACGGAGGCGAGCGAGACTAGCGGGACGCGGTGGACGGTGTATCATGCGCTGGAGCAGAATCGCGAGGTGTTCTGCGTGCCGGGGAGCGTGTATTCGGAAGCCAGCCGGCTGACCAACCGATTAATCAGGGAAGGGGCCAAGCTGGTGTGCGGAGTTGGTGATATATTAGAGGAGATCGGGCTGGACACTGCCGCGCGCCAGATTGCCATGACCTTCGACGAAGCGGGGGAGCGTGGTTCGGATCCGGGCAGCTCCGCTGACCAAAGGATTGAACGGCCGCCAGGCGGCGGGAATGGTCAGGGGGCCGGAGAAACAGAGCGAAACGCGGAGCCGGACGACCCCGACGAGGCAGAATTGCTGCGGCATATCACCAGCGAGCCGACGCATATCGACGATTTAGCCAGGCTGACGGAGCGACCGATCACGGAAATCAGCGGCCTTTTGACAATGCTGGAACTCAAGGGACTGGTAGTGCAGGCTGGTATGATGCATTATCAGCTACCCTGACCGAGATACCAAACCAATCGGAGACAAACTGACCCAATGCCCCCCAAGACCGGCACACAGAAAAAGACGACCGGAAAAACTTCCGGCAGATCAGAGTCGGGCGGATCAACGTCCGGCAGATCCAGGAGTACCAAAGGCGCGGCGCGCTCCGGCAGCAAGACCAAAGCAGCCGCGACGCGAGGGCGATCCGGAGTGCCTTCGGCCTCGGGCAAGAGGCTGGTAATCGTGGAGTCGCCGGCCAAGGCGCGGACGGTGGGACAGATCCTGGGGAACAAGTACGTGGTGGCGGCTTCGATGGGCCACGTGCGGGACCTGCCCAAGTCGACGCTGGGGGTCAACACCGAGGAGGAGTTTGCGCCCAAGTACCTGACGATGAAGGACAAGCGGGACCTGGTGAAGGGTCTCAAGGAGGCTGGCGCGAAGGCGTCGGACATCTTCCTGGCGACCGACCCGGACCGGGAGGGCGAGGCGATATCCTGGCACCTGCAGGCGGCGGCCGGGTGGGACAAGAACGCCAAGCCGCCGAAGCGCGTGGTGTTTCACGAGATCACGAAACAGGCGGTTGAGGAGGCGTTTGAGCATCCCCGCGAGATCGACATGGAGTTGGTGAACGCCCAGCAGGCTCGGCGGATACTGGACCGGCTGGTGGGGTACGAGATCAGCCCGCTGCTGTGGCTGAAGGTGCAACTGGGACTGTCGGCGGGACGAGTGCAGTCGGTGGCGCTACGGATGATAGTGGAGCGGGAGCGGGCGATTGCGGCGTTCGTGCCGGAGGAGTGGTGGTCGCTGGAGGCGGAGCTGTTCAAGGACACTGACCCGCTGGCGAACCCGAACACGTTCACGGCCACGCTGCACTCGCGCAAGGGCGCTCGGCGCAAGATGCCGATCCCCAACGAGGAGTCGGCGCGGGGCCTGGAGTCGGAGCTGAAGGGCGCGTCCTATTCGGTGGACAGCGTGGAGAAGAAGCCGAGGCGACAACGGCCGGCGCCGCCGTTCATCACGAGCACGCTGCAGCAGGAAGCGGGGCGCAAACTGCGGTTCACGGCGCAGCGCACGATGGCACTGGCGCAGCAGTTGTACGAGGGCCTCAACATCGGCAACGAAGGGTCGGTGGGGCTGATCACATACATGCGGACCGACAGCGTGAACGTGGCGGACACGGCCGTGCGGGAAACCAGGGATTACATACGCCAGCGGTTCGGCAAGGAGTACGCGCCGGACAAGCCGCGCAGCTACCGAACCCGGAGCAAGAACGCGCAGGAAGCCCACGAGGCAATACGGCCGACGTCCATCGGACGGACGCCGCAGGCAATGGCGGCGTACCTGGACCGTGACCAACTGCGGCTGTACACGTTGATCTGGGAGCGGATGGTTGCCAGCCAGATGGCGGACGCGGTGCTGGAAGCGACGACGGTGGAGATCGACGCGGCGTGCACCGCCCCGTCGGACAGCGTATTCCGGTTCCGGGCCACGGGCTCGGTGCTGAAGTTCCCCGGGTTCCGGGCGGTGTACATGGAGGGCAGGGACGACTCGGGCGACGGCGAGGAAGGGGCGCTGCCGGAACTGGCGGCCCAGGACGGTTTGATCAACCAGGAGTTGAAAGCGAACCAGCATTTCACGCAGCCGCCACCAAGATTCACCGAGGCCACGCTGATCAAGGAGATGGAGGACAAGGGCATCGGGCGGCCGAGCACGTACGCGCCGACGATTGCGACGTTGGTGGACCGGGAATACGTGGAGCGGGAGCAGCGAAGGCTGCTGCCCACGGAGCTGGGCTGCACGGTCACCGACCTGCTCACGGCACACTTCTCCGATGTGATGGACATGAACTTCACGGCGCGGATGGAGGAGGACCTGGACAGCGTGGCGCAGGGCGACATGGACTGGGTGCCCATGCTGCGGGAGTTTTACGGACCGTTCCACAAGGCGGTGGTCGAGGCGGAGAAGGAGTTTTCGCCGTCGTGCGAGAAATGCGGCGAGCCGATGACCATGATGATGGGCCGGTTCGGGCGGTTCCTGGCGTGCTCGGGATATCCGGCGTGCCAGAACACGCGGAACATGCGGAACAACTCGGAGCGGCCGGCGGACGAGGAGACGGACGAGGTCTGCGAGAAGTGCGAACGTCCCATGGTGATCAAGACGGGGCGGTACGGCAGGTTCCTGGCGTGTACGGGCTACAACGCCGAGGACAATCCGTGCGACAACCGACGGAACATCGTGAAAAGCAGCGGGGTGCCGTGTCCCAAGTGCGGCGGCGACCTGGTAGAGCGGCGGTCGCGCAAATCCGGGCGGCCGTTCTGGGGATGCGCGAACTATCCCAAGTGCGATTTCCTGGTGAACACGGAGCCGTTGCCCATGCCGTGCCCGGAGTGCGCGGGGATGCTGGTGACGAGGGCGCGCGGGAAGGCGGTGTGTTCGGTTTGCAAGTGGAAAGGCGACCCGCCGGCGGTGGAATCGACGCCGGACGAGAATGCGCCGGAACCGGAGTTGGCAACCGCGGGTGATTAGGGCGGCGGATTGCTTTGGGTAACGTCCGCTGGGTCGTTGGATTCGCGGGTCTTGCGTGCATCCGGCATGATTGGGCGAGTTTTCAGGCTCTCAGGTACCCGCCGAGGCGGGCGCTTTGACATGGGTGGCGCCGGAATTGCCCGATAACTGCCCGTCCGGTTTCCTGCGCGGGCGGGGACGGCGGGATAGAATTTCGGCATGACGACGCTAAACAGCGGGACCAACGCGGTTCCAGGGGTGGGTTCGGAGCGAGAATGCGGGCCGGCGACGCCGGATCTGCTGGAGCACTACGGGCGGTATCTGACTGGCCAACGGTCGCTGTCGGACAACACGCGGCGGATATACCTGGATGACCTGCACACCTTCCTGAGTTACTGCCGGCGGGAAGGGCTGAAGCTGACGGGGATGGACCGGCAGATGCTGCGGGGGTACGTGGCGTACCTGGCGACGCAGGGGAGGTCGGACGGCGAGCGGCCCAGGGGATACGCGCGGGTCAGCATCGTGCGCAAGTTGACGGCGCTCAGGACGTTCTACAACTTCCTGGTGCAGGAGGGATGGTTCAAGTCCACGCCGGTGCCGTCGGCGCGGTCGTTTCCGGTGAAAGTGGAGAAGCCGCTGCCGAGCTTTCTGGGGAAGAAGGAGGCGACGCGGCTGATGGATGCGCCCGACGACGACACGCCGACCGGGTTGCGGGATCGAGCCATCCTGGAGGTGCTGTACGCGTGCGGCGTGCGGCTGGCGGAGATCGAGGGGATGAATCTGGGTGACGTGTACCGGGAGCGGCGGGAGATACTGGTACGGGGCAAGGGGAACAAGGAGCGGTGGACACTGTACGGCGAGCCGGCCGAGGCGGCATTGGACAATTATCTGACGGACGGACGGCCGCACATGTCGGCGGACGCCGATGACGGAGAGCCGCTGTTTGTGAACCGGTACGGCGGCAGGTTGTCGCGCCGGAGCATCGAGAAGATCGTGAGCAACTATGCGGCGCGGGCGGGCCTGAAAGAGGGCATCCATCCGCATACGCTGCGGCACAGCTTTGCGAGCCACATGCTGGAGGGGGACGCGGACCTGCGGGTGATCCAGGACCTGCTGGGTCACAGCAGCGTTTCGACGACGCAGATGTACACGCACATCACCAAGCAGGAGGCGCGGCGGGCGTATCTGAACTTTCACCCGATGGCGGCGGGTGAGGACGGCGAGGCAACTGACGGCGGGGGCGCTGCACATGACGACGATACTGGTACTGCACGGGCCTAACCTGAACGCGCTGGGACGGCGGGACCGGCATCACTACGGGACGCTGACGCTGGACGAGATCAACCGGCGCATCGAAGAGCGGGCTGCGGCGTTGGGCGTTGAGGTGGAGTGCTTCCAGTCGAACCACGAGGGGGTGCTGATTGACTTTCTGCAGGCGCGGGCGGGCGGGATTGACGGCGTGGTGATCAATGCGGGAGCGCTGACGCACTACGGGCTGTCGCTGAAGGACGCGCTGACGGATTCGGCGGCACCGGTGGTGGAGGTACACCTGAGCAACATTCATGCGCGTGAATCGTGGCGGCGACACTCGGTGTTGTCGGACACAGTGCGCGGGCAAATTGCCGGGCTGGGTTGGAGAGGCTATACTGCTGCTCTGGAAGCGTTGGCCGGCATCCTTGGCGACGAAGCGGCTGAGCAAGCAAAATAGAAGGGGAAATCCAGCATGAGCATCAACTTTGGCGATCTGAACAAGGGAATGGTTATCGAGCTGGAGAACCAACCCTGGCAGGTGATGGACTACGAGCGGCACAAGATGCAGCAGCGGGCGCCGGTGACCCGCATCAAGATGCGGAACCTGATCAGTGGATCGGTGGTTGAGCGGACGTTCCAGCGCTATGACACCGGCTTCAACCTGGCGGAGGTGGACAACCGGGAGACCCAGTATTTGTACACCGACGGGTCGCACTACTACTTCATGGACCAGGAGACTTTCGACCAGCATGAGTTGACGGGAGCGCAGTTGGGCGACACGCTGGACTACCTGAAAGAGAACATGATGGTTGAGGTGGTGTTCTACAAGGGATCGCCCATCAACGTGAACCTGCCGATCCACGTGGAACTGGAGGTGGTGGACACGCCGCCGGCCTTCAAGGGGAACACGGCGCAGGGCGGCAACAAGCCGGCCACGCTGGAGACGGGGTTGCAGATCACGGTGCCGATGTTCATCACACCGGGGACGGT
Organism: Dehalococcoidia bacterium; assembly: GCA_022823105.1. GTDB lineage: Bacteria > Chloroflexota > Dehalococcoidia > Lucifugimonadales > UBA3495 > Bin87. The sequence goes on along the minus strand of JAJDXU010000245.1, from coordinate 4,924 downwards.
GGTGAAGGTGGACACGCGGAACGGAACCTACTCGGAACGGGTATCGTCGTAGGGAGACCCGCAGGAAGCATGACGCAGGGCAATGACGGATTGGCAGGATTGAGCTGATTCCGCAGAAAGAGCCGCACCGCTGCGGTCACGTTGAGCGAAAACCTGCCGCACGCATGCTTCCCTACGATCTCTGCCGGGTGAACCCGCGCTTGCCGTTGCCGTTCGGGTGGCGGTGAGAACACCGTTGGATCGGGAACGCGAATCGCTGTGGGCTCGGCTGCGGCGTGGCCTGGTCCGGCTGCTGCCGCCGGCCACGCCTCAACCGGAGACTCGCGAGTCGGTTTGGAGCGTCAGTCAACGCGACGCCACGACGTTCTTCCGGTTACTCAGCCTGCTGTGGCTGGTTGGGCTGGCTTACGTGGCGTACCGGGCGCCTTATCCTGCCACGGCCGATTCAGCGCCTTTCTGGACGAGGGCTGGCGACTACATCATTGGCGTACTGGCGGAATTTGGCCTGGTGGCCGTCGGAATCGCTATAATAGCGTTACTGATAACTCGTCCGCTGAACCTCATAGGAGAATTGCTCATGTCCCTGTACCAGGCGATGGTGAACCGCTACGTAACACCGGTCATTGAACGACACCGGGAGGAGGGCCGCGAGGAGGGCCGGGTGGAAGGCCGCGAGGAAAGGGACGTCCAGTGGCAGGGATGGCTGCAACGTCGCGCAGACGCCGAATCTAAGGGTCAGCCATTTGACGAGCCCCCGCCCGGCGCGGTCCCGTCGGATTCCGAATAGAGAGTGGAGGCAGGCATTGGCGTCTGCGGCGGATAGGAGAATTGCTAATGTCCCTGTACCAGGCGATGGTGAACCGCTACGTAACGCCGGTCATTGAACGACACCGGGCAGAAGGTCGGGCAGAAGGCCGGGCAGAAGGCCGGGAGGAAAGGGACGTTCAGTGGCAGGGATGGCTGCAACGTCGCGCAGACGCCGAATCTAAGGGTCAGCCATTTGACGAGCCGCCGCCCGGCGCGGTCCCGTCGGATTCCGAATGAGCAGCGAAGGCGGACGCAGGCGCTTGCCGCGGAGTGGACGCCGGCGGGCCATGACGATGACAGCGGGTACGCGAAAGGCGCAAACCGGCGCACAGGCAAGGTTCTGACATGCTTTCGCCGGTAGTGTATTCGGTGGGCCAGGTGGCCGCCTATCTCAAGGACAAGCTTGAGTCGGATGGGCTGTTGTCGCGGCTGACGGTGCAGGGCGAGGTTGCCAACCTGCGCACGGTGGCATCGGGGCATTCTTACTTCAGCCTCCGGGAGGACGGGAGCACGATACGGTGCGTGATGTTCCGCGGGCGGTCAGGGCAGGAATATCTGGAGGAAGGGCAGGAGGTTCTGGCTGGCGGGAATTTCACGTTCTATGCGCCTTACGGCGAGGCCAACATGCAGGTGGCGGCCGTCCTGCCGGTGGGCGAAGGAGCAATGGCGCTGGAGCTGGCGCGGCTCCGTCAGCAGCTGGCGGCGGAGGGATTGTTCGACGAATCCCGCAAGCGGGCGTTGCCGTTGTTTCCAAGGGTGATCGGGGTGGTTACGTCGCCCAACGGAGCCGTCTGGCAGGATATTCAGAACGTGGTGCGGCGGCGCTATCCGTTGGCGGAACTGCGACTGTCTCCCACCGCGGTGCAGGGTGATACGGCCGGCGGACAGATCGCCGAGGCCATCCGCGGATTGAACGAGGAGGGCGTCGCGGATGTGATCATTGTGGCGCGCGGCGGCGGGTCCCTGGAGGATCTGTGGTGCTTCAATGCCGAGGAGGTGGCGCGGGCCGTTTTCGGGAGCGGCATACCCGTGGTGTCCGGCGTGGGCCACGAAACTGACCATACCATAACGGACGACGTGGCGGACCACAGGGCGCCCACGCCGTCGGTAGCGGCCGAGTTGGCAACGCCGGACCGGAGGCAACTGCTGGGCAACGTTTTCGCCGCGGGGCAACAACTGACGGCGGTGATGCTGGGACGCATCGACCGGAGGCGCGCAGACCTGGAACTGCAACGCCAACGGCTGCAACGGCGGGGTCCGGACGTGGGAGCGCTGATGAGGCAGGTTGACGGGCTGACGGAGCGGGCAACGGCGGCGATGACGCGACGCAGGGAGAGATTACAGCGCGGGTTGGAGGCACAGCAGGCCAAACTTTCAGCGTTGGATCCGGCGGCGACGCTGAGGAGGGGATACGCGGTGGTGAGCCTGGCGCAGGGGAACGGAGCGCTCACGTCCCCGGAGCAGGCGCAAGACGGAGACCTGCTGGACATCACGCTGAGCGGGGGGAGCATGCAGGCGGTGGCGGGCACTGACGCCGGCGGCGGGTCGGGCGCCACGAACGGCGGGCAGGCGGTGGTTTCGGAAACCGAAAGCAGGGTGGATGGGTCCAAAACCGGAGGCGGGACGCCGCGCCGAAGACGCAACAATGCCGGCGCTCCAACGGCGATGCGGCAGCTGCTGTGAGAGGGAGATTCGTCAGGCCATCATGACCGAACCGACGCAGGATTGGAGCGAGGAGCTGGCCGGGCTGTCTTTTGAGGACGCGTACCGACGGCTTGAGGAGACAGTGGACCGCCTGGAGCGGGGGGAGTTGGCATTGACCGATGCTGAGTTGCTGTACCGGCAGGGGATGGAATTGGCCAACCGCTGCCAGCAACTGCTGACGGAGGCGGAGTTGCGAATCACCCAGATAGGCGAGAACCGGGGGATGACCATTGCGCCGTCGGGGGATGGTGAGGACGCCGATGACGAGTGGGACCTTCCCCCGCCGCTGGAGCCGGACGACCCGTCGCTTTTTGAGGATGATGGGCCGTTTTAGGTGTTTGGCGGCATGTCGTTTGGGCGACGACGCTGCCGGCGTGCGCTGCTGGATTCCCGCGGACGCGGGAATGACGGTTGTGGGGGCGGGGATGACCCCTGCCGGGGCGCGCTTGTGGATTCCGGCTGCCGGCGGAATGACGACCGCCGGGGTGGGGATTACCCCTGCCGGAGCGGCGATGGCGGGGTGGTGGCAACGACGTTTGGGGCTCCGGGCATCACAACCGTGGGCGGGGTAAGCAATGCTTTACGGTGAATCCGCGTTTGGAGGCGAGGGGACGTGGGCGCCGGTTGGTGGCTCAATTGGGCCTATTTGGAGGGGGGTGGCGGCATGTTGAAGATTGGCTGGTTCTCAACGGGACGGGGCGAGGGGTCGCGTGGGCTGCTGCGGTTCGTGGCCGACGCAATTGCAGCGGGGGGACTGGATGCGCGGATAGAGTTCGTGTTCAGCAACCGGGAGCATGGGGAGGCGGAAGGATCGGACGAGTTTTTTGAGATGGTGCGGTCGTACGGCTTTCCGCTGGTCATGCTTTCGTCGGCGCGGTACAGACGTGAACATGGGGGCGGGCCGATGTCACGCCACCGGAACGGGTTTGACCGGGAGGCGCTGGGGCTGTTGAGCAACTTTGAGCCGGACGTCTGCGCGCTGGCCGGCTACATGCTGATCTGCAGCGGGGAAATGTGCCGGCGTTATCCGCTGCTGAATTTGCACGGGGCCCTGCCGGACGGTCCGACGGGGACCTGGCAATCGGTGATCTGGGAATTGATGGAAACCGGGGCGACGCGAACCGGGGCGATGATCCACATCGCCACGGAGGAGGTGGACCGCGGGCCGGTGTTGTCCCATTGCGAGTTGCCGATAGTTGGCGGGGCGTTTGACGAGGAACGCCGGGCGTTGGCCGGGCGGTCGGTGGAAGAGGTGCGGTCGGTGGAGGGCGAGGAGAATGGCCTGTTCAAATTGATCCGCTCGGAAGGGTACCGGCGGGAACCGTACCTGCTGCTGGCGACATTGGGCGCGGTGGCGGACGGTCGAGTTAGGATACGGCCGGGCGAAGCGCTGGACGCGAACGGGGAGCCGTGGGCGAATACGCACGCCGCCGGGCTATCGTTGACGGATGAGATAGAGGCGGCGTTAGCGGGGGAATGATCGTTCAGGCTTTTATGGATGGAGCGGATGAACGGGGTTGAATCCCCGACAGATGGGTTGATCGTGCGGGGATCTCGCGTGTTGAGGTGCAGGTCTGCAAGAAGAGAGGGGCGAATGTTGATTCGCCCCTACGCATAAAACGCGCCCGGACCGCGACGCAGCGGTTGGGTCAGGCGGTTCTGCGCGACTCCTGGTGCGACCTGGCGAGGGCGGATTTCAGGGTGAGGTAGCGGCCCCCGCTGCGGCGGTAGAGGCGGGGCGACGCCTCACCGTGGATGGCGTCGCCGTGGACGACGCAGCGCCCGATGTCGTCAAGTGAGGGGAGCTCATACATGACCTCGAGCAGGGCTTCCTCGACGATGTGGCGCAAAACGCGGGCGCCGGTCTGGTAGGACAGGGCGCGGTCGGCGGCGGCGGCCAGAGCGTCGTCGGTGAATTCCAGCTTGACATCATCCAGGGCGAACAGTTGCTGGTACTGCTTGACGATGGCGTTTTTAGGTTCGACGAGGACGCGGACGAGCGCTTCCCGGTCCAATGGCTGGAGGGCGGACACGATGGGCAGACGGCCGACGAGTTCCGGGATGAAACCGAATTGGAGCAGGTCTTCGGGAGTCACATGATCCAGGGGGTTGTCGTCGCTGGAGTGGCGTTCGGCGCGGTCGGAGCCGCTGGCCAGGAAGCCCATGGAGGAGCCGACGGAAAGGCGCTTGGTGATCATCTCTTCCAGGCCGTCGAAAGCGCCGCCACAGATGAAAAGGATGCTGCGGGTGTTGATTTGCAGCATCTCCTGGTGGGGGTGCTTGCGCCCGCCCTGAGGCGGGACGTTGGCGACGCAGCCTTCGATGATCTTAAGGAGTTCCTGCTGGACGCCCTCGCCGGCCACGTCGCGGGTGATGGAGCGGTTGACGCCTTCCTTGCGGGCGATCTTGTCCA
>JAJDXU010000471.1 GCA_022823105.1 Dehalococcoidia bacterium | reverse complement strand
AGCGTGCCAGGAATACATTGAGTAGTTCCTTCACGGTGTGCGAATCCTTAACCTAGTTGGATGGGTTCAGTTGCATTGAATGCAATTGCATTCAATGCATTATTCTAGATATATTCATGCATTCTTGTCACAAGAGGCGATGTCAAGTACGATTTACGTTGGTCGATACGACCCTCGCCGATCAATCGGGGGGGGGGAGAAGAATCCGAATACACTTGCAGGTTTCCGACTTAGGTGCCTTTGTAGATCGACGACTGGCCGAAATCCTGAGACCCTTTGGCATATCGCTCTGGGAGTACCGTGTGCTCCTGATCCTGCTGGAGCGCGGTCCCATGACAGCAGCGGAGATCAGCCCCTACCTCGCCATGGATCAGTCGCTGATAAGCCGAACGGTGCAGCGTCTCTACGAGAAGGGGTTGCTGTCCAGACGGCGCTCACGGACGGACCGGCGGAACGTGACGCTGCGCACCACCGAGGCCGGCGCGGAACTAGCGGCGGATCTGGTTCAGCCCCTGCAGGAGCTGGATGAGGAGTTGATCCGAGGAATACCCGGCGGACGGTTGCAGCACGCCACCCGGGATATCGAGGCGATGACCCGGAACGCGCAGCCGCCGCGCTGACGCGGCGACCGCCGGCGCACCAGCGGTCAACTATGCACAAACAGTAACGCGAGGAGAGTTACGGGAGATGATAGAAACTGTACCAGACGCGGTGTACACCATGGGTTACAGTCCAGCGTACGTCCATGCCCAGGATCGCTGGGCACAGCAACCCAGCCTGAACTTTCTGGTTCACCACCTGATTCCCGGCCAGCGACTGCTGGACGTGGGTTGCGGTGGAGGTTGGCTGTCCGTCCGGCTGGCCGAGGCGGTGGCGCCGGGGGAGTTGGTGGGCATTGACTTCGAGCAGTCCCAGGTGGACATTGCCAGAGAGACGGCGGCCGAGCGGGGCCTGGAGAACGCGAGGTTTCAGGTTGCCGACGCTCTAGAGCTGCCCTTTGAGGAAGGCTCTTTTGATGTGGTGCACCTGGGTGGCGTGCTCCTGCACGTCGGCGATGCCGGGCGGGCGTTGAGAGAGGCGCGCCGGGTGCTGAGGCCGAATGGACTGCTGGGCACCCGGGACATGATGCCAGATTCCTGCTTCGTCCATCCCGAGTTGGGAGTGATGCAGCGTTCGTTTGAGGTGTTCATTGACCTGTTAGCCGCGGACGGCGGAAATCCGAGCATTGCCCGGGACATCAAGGGATGCCTGGGACGGGCCGGGTTCACGGACGTCAGGGTGTCCTATTCCTTCGAGACCTACGCCAGCCCGGAGGAGCTGGAGTTCTTCCGCGGCGTCATCAGTCAGTGGTTCCTAGGCGGGGGCATTGCGGACGCGGCCCAGGAATACGGGGCGATGACGGAAGAGATGAAGCTAGCCATGGCACATTGCCTGGAGGAATGGCATCAGGATCCCGGCGCCCTAGCCGGCATGGCCTTCGGCCAGGCCCTGGCAGTCCGCCCCTGAACGGACTCCACGCGGCTGCCCTGCGGGGCGGGTTGCTCCCCCGGACATCAACCAGACAGGGCCTACGGGCGTACCCGCTCGCTACAGACTGTCATTACCCAGCGCAGTGCGGTGATCACGTCGGGGCAGGAGGCAAGCCTCCGCCTCGTCAAAGCGGTACGTGAACCCTAGGGCCTGACGGCCAGCACCTCTCCGTAGGCGAAAGCCGCCATCGCTCCGATAGAGCGGAACCAGCGGTCTCTCGCCAGCCTGATTTCATCCAGCATGTCATCAGTGGCTGCTCCGTACTGCATGGCCGGGGTCTGGACGTCATCGGTGAAGTACCACTCCTCCCCCAGGTCATAGATCAGCTTTAGCCTCTCGGGGCTCGCGAAGACGTCGAAGGCGGCGGACACCCGGATGTCGGTGAATCCCGCCCGCTCCATATGACCGGCCAAGTCCTTGCCCATCTGCGGATGTCCGCCGTCGGCATCGAGAACGTCGGCGAAGACAGCATACCCTCGGGTAAGGAGCTTCGGTTCCGGGTCCGGATGAATCAGGAAAGAGTCCATGATAATCTCCCGGCAGCCTAGGATGCCGCCAGGCTTTAGCACCCGTTTTATCTCGTCCAGAGCGGCTCCGGTGTCGGAAACAAAGGCCAAGACGTCGCAGCAATGGACGATGTCGAACCAGCCGTCCTCAAAGGGCAAAGCCGTCACGTCGGCAACGCTGAACTCCGCGTTGCTCACCCCGCGCTCCGCGGCCGCCTGGGCGGCCATCTCGACCTGCGACGGCTCGATGTCGATGCCGTGCAATTCGCCAAGACCTATCGCCTGGGCCAGTCCCTCCGATATCGAGCCCGGGCCGCAGCCTACGTCCAGCACCCGAAGCCCGGGCTTCAGGTACGGCATCAGGTAGCCGCACCAGTCCGCGGCGCTCCGCGCCCGCATGATCCGCAGCAGCGCCTCCGAGTAGCCCATGACGTACGGATCGGTCATGAAAGCGCCCCCCTCAAGATCCGGATCGGGGTGTCCATCGGATAATTGCCTCCAGCCGCCCAGTTGCCTAGATTGAAGCGCCCAGACAGGCGCCGGGCGTATTCTACCATCAGCATCAGCGCGGCTGCACTCCCTTCGCCCCGGCGGGCCGGAACTGACACCTGGCCGGCCTCCAGAATTTGCCAACGCCGCCTCCGGCAAACGGCTGGAAAATTCTAGTTGAAATTTGAAAATATGTACATAAGCGAAGCGGCGGGCTTAACCAGTACCATGTCAAGGTCAAGCACCGTTCCGGGCTGGCGCATAACCCCGGCTCGAATGTACTCAAGCACGTATAGGCTACTCTGGAGAGATTCATCATGTAGCAGTACTTGTCGGGGCACCGTACGCGAGCCGGTCTTCTCCCATTAACGTTGCTGCTAATCGTGGCGACCCTGGCCCTGCTCCTGTTGATGCAGCGGGTTCCCGCGGCCGACGCCCAGGGCAGCATTTCCGTCCGGTTCGCGCGCGCCGACTATAACGTCCTCGAAGGCTCAAACCTGTCCCCGACGTTGACCTTCGACTCGGCGACGACGGCCCCGGCCACGTTCTCCATCACCACTACCGCCGGCACCGCTGCAACGGGCACGGACTTTACTGCCGGCGCCCATTCGGTCACCGTGCCGGCCAACTCGACCAGCCACACCTTCAACATCGCTATCTCTCGGGACGACGCCATTGAGGACTATCAGACCTCCACCATCACCATTGCCGCGCTACTGTCGGAGTTCACGCTGGGCGCGAACAGCGCGGCCACCGCCCAGATCGTGAACGTCAGCTTCGTGCCGCACAACTGGGGCCTCAAACCCAGCGGGCTGAACGCCGGCGACCGGTTCCGGCTGCTGTTCAAGACGGTCAACGAGCGCAACGGCTCGTCCCATGATATCAGCGATTACGACGACTTCGTTCGCACTCGAACCACCGCTCACCCGTGGCACGCCGACATCCAGGCGTGAGCGAACACGTTCCGGGCGGTGGGCAGCACGCC
>JAJDXU010000003.1 GCA_022823105.1 Dehalococcoidia bacterium | reverse complement strand
GGCCATTACCCCACCAACAACCTGATAGGACGCGAGCTCCTCCTCCGGCGACCGGAGCCTTTCATCTCCATCCCAAGGGAAGGAGATCGTATGCGGGATTATCCTCAGTTTCCCGAGGTTATACCCCACCGGAGGGCAGATTACTCACGCGTTACTCAGCCGTCTGCCGCTTTATCATTGTGGCCGAAGCCACGATCACGCTCGACTTGCATGCATTAAGCGCGCCGCCAGCGTTCACCCTGAGCCAGGATCAAACTCTCTTAATGAGAACCTTACTTCCTTTCACTATTCAGCTGTTAAAGTGCCTGTTGCCGCCGGAGGCGTTGTGCCGTCAACGGCGATAACGTTCGGCTACTCTACTCCATCGCAGGCGCGAAGTCAACACCGCAGAGACCGCCATTTGGGGGCGCGTGGGATTTGCCCGTTTTGGGGGGTGGTGATACCATTTATATGGGATGATCCCACCAACGGCGGGGTCGATCCACAGTTGGGGACGCGTAGGTTCGACAGGAGCGGTCTCTGACGGATTGCAGGCCGAGGTTGCTGCTGCCCTCGCTAAAAACAGTGGCGAACAAGTAACTGGCGAACGTGAATTCGCTCTAGCCGCCTAAACGCGGCTACGTCTGCCACCGGTACGCCCGGAAGCCGGGAAGCGGACGTCCAATAATTCCGGGATGCTACCCTGGCGACGCCGATAGACAGGGCCACAGATTTCATCGGCTGGCGGTTGCCGAATCCCGTCGGCGGGAGCCGGTAGCGGCGAGAACAAAGCGCCGAACAAGCTTGTAGCATATCCGCTCAGGGGAGTTTCTGGACGGGGAGTGCGACTCTCCCCCGTCTCCACCATCCCGTCCAAATTCCCCATACGGGGTGGGCCATACATCGACGTCTTCCCGGTAATTCGTTGCCTGAAGGAGGGCGTGGAAGGCCTTCATTGGCCGGAATCCCACGACCTCGCGACTTTCCAGATCAACGTAGATGCTGTGGAATACCGCCAGCAGTAGACGATTGCGCTGGCCGGGGTTCGCTGAGTTCCATAGTTCTTTCAGGTCGGTCAAAACCTTGACCGCCTCCGCTGCATCGTCCAGTTCCGGCACGTAGATCGTCGTCAGTTCAGCCTCGGCGTTCTCTTTGACGATCAGGTAGCGTTCCTTGGTGATGTCGCCCTCCAGGTACAGTTCTTTAGCCCTCTCGATCTTTCCCTGCAGGGCCTTTCGCCTTTTGAGGCTTTCGTTACGGTCGGTTCCTTCGACGTAGTTTTCAACGATCCAGTCAACCCAGTCTGGTCGCAGTGTGAAACCGCCGAAGATCTGATCGACCTGATCCTCGAACACGCTACCCACGAACGACCTGCCGACATGGGCGCATTTTCTATCCGTGCCCTTTCTGGGGACCACGTAGTAGGTCTGGCCGCTTCGCCTCTGTCTTTGGGACCACAGTTTTATCCCGCATTGGTGGCAGCGCAGCAGGCCGGTGAGCATGTGAGGGTGCGGGCTGGTTCGGCTGACGGAAACTGATTTCCGGGCACGATTCTCTTTGATGCGTTCCTGCACTTCGTTGAAAATATCCGGGCCGACGAGAGGCTGATGGAGTCCAGGGTAGTATTCTCCCTTGTGGCGCACCTCGCCGATGAAAAAACGATTGCTCAAAAGGTCGCGAACCGACCATCCGGTGAAAAGGCCGCCCTTGACGTTTTCCGGGTGTTCTTTGGTCCCATCGGTGTCCAAGTCGGTCCGTGGCCTTCCTTTGGTGCGGAACCCTTTCCGGTTCAATTCCTCCGCGATTGTGCGGTAGGAATGCGATCCACTTCTGTACCGCTCGAATGCCTCGAGCATTGCGGGCCCGGCCACTGGATCGATGTGGCATCCGGTATGGGTTTCGTCCATGCCAATGCAGTCTGCGTCACAACGTTCATACCCGAAAGGCGGCTCGCCGTTGAACATCCCCTGCATCGCCCGTTCTCGCATGCCCTTCTTGGTGTGGCCCGACAATGCGTCTGAAAAATACTGGGCGAAAGCTCCCAGCATGGTCATGAATAATTTGCCTTCCGGCGTCGAGTAATCGATATCCTGGGTGACGGACGCGCAGGTTACGTTGTGCTGAGAAAAGACGTGAAAGGCGTCCAGCATGACGCGTAGGTTGCGTGAAAAGCGGTCCAGGGTGTGAGAGACGACAACGTCGAACTTGTCCGCTGCGGCATCCGTCAATAATTGGCGGAAGGCCGGACGCTTGGCGCTGGATTCCGCCCACGCCGAGTGGCCATCTTCGGCGTAGAGCCCGAGGGCTTCCCAGCCTTTCTGTGCGCAGTAGTCGTAGAAAGCCCGCCGCTGCGCGTCCATCGAATACCCTTCCAATTGATCGTCGTCACTGACCCGAATATATCCCACTGCTCTCATCGTCATGCGCTCCATCATCGGCATCGTCCAGCATTGTACGCTCCGAACGCCGCTTGGCCTCAAGGTACTCGCGGACGACCTCTCCCACTTCCGCCAGGAAACCCCTGATCTCCTCCGGGGGGAGCGCTGCTGGCTTTCTGTGTTTGGTCTTGCGTGGCATCGGCAGTAGAGCCTCGCCACCGGTTGAGTGGGGACACCGAACCGTGTGGTACCCCAATGGTAGTGAAACAGGCCGACCCCTCGATTTTGGCGCCGCAAAGGGCTCGCCGACGCGATGCCGACCGACCGGTTCCCGTCGCTATGCTCTGAGCAACAGGGCGGGGATAGAGATGCGCAGCGAACGGGCGCAGTCAGCAAGGACGGGTCGTGCTTCCCTGACACTGCAGCGTAAGCAATGCGGCTGTGTCGGTGGGAGTTGTGAAATTCAGACCGTTGTGGGACTGGTCAGCCACTGCCTGGGTTGGGTGATTACTGTGATGCAGGCACCGACTAATCGCGATATCCGGGGTAAAACACTTCTCGACGTGCTTGCATTCATGGCGAACGCGTTGGTACGCACTAGCGGTGGGCACCATGACAAGACGTGACCAACCGACCCGGCCAACAACTCCGGAAGAATTTCGGGAGATCAACCTCGCTTTTGGCGCAGGCCGTGGACATCGCAACCTCGTTACCGTAGTAAGCGATCCACCCGGAAGGCATTTCGCCAAGCAGAAAGAGCGATGTCTCGGTCTAACCGATCGACCAGGGTGAGCCAAAGCCGTAGGGACGATCTGAGCCAAAGGTTATTTTGATCATCAGATGACGCGTCGCCTTTGTTGACAGACGATCCCGGCACGTAGGCTGGGCTGAGGCTCGGAGTCCATGTGCAAATGGGCGCCAGCCGTGACGATGGAGTGAACCGGGTGCCATGGCCCCCAGTCAGACGGCAGGAATCGGGACTCAACGTGCGTCTGGTCCTCCCAAACGGTTGAACAAGCGGGTAGCTCCAATGTGTCGCGTGATCTCATCGATCACGCCGTCGGGCAATTCCGAAATGGCCGCTTCGAGTGCTAGACGCGCCTTGGCCGCCGGCGTGCGAGTGCACTGGACACGTTCGGTACGATCTTCCGTAGCTAACGGTATTCCAAGTTCGTCGACCAGAAACCAGTCCGATCTCTTACCGTAGATTTCCGACAATTTGCTAAGAGGGTGTCTAAAAAGGGTCTAATTGGGATGAAGGCATGAAGGCAAAGCCAAGGGAGTTGGTGGTAGCGTTGTCCTATGGAACGACCAGCTTATCCCAGCGACCTCAGTGACCGAGAATGGCAACTGCTCGAACCCCTGTTGCCGCCACCCAAAGCGGGCGGGAGGCCCATCACCTACCCGCGGCGGGAGATCGTCAACGCCATTCGCTACGTGCTGCGCACCGGATGTTCGTGGCGGATGCTGCCCCACGATCTGCCGCCCTGGCGCATCGTCTTTCATTACTTCCGGACCTGGCGCAAGGACGGCACCTGGCAACGGGCCAACTGCGCGCTGCATGCTGCGCTACGACAGGCTCAGGGTCGCCAGGCCAGCCCCAGCGCGGCCATCATCGACAGCCAGTCGGTGAAGACCACGGAAAAAGGGGGCCCAGAGGCTACGACGCCGGCAAGAAGGTGAAGGGCCGCAAACGACACCTGGTGGTGGACACCCTGGGCTTGCCCCTGGCGGTGGTGGTGCATCCCGCCGACATCCAGGACCGGGACGGCGCCAGGCTGGTGCTGACCCAGTTGCTGGGCCGGTTCCCCAGGCTGCAACTGATCTGGGCGGATGGCGCATACGGTGGCAAACTGGTGGAGTGGGCCCAGACGGTGGGCGGCTGGACCCTGGGACTGGTGCGCCGTCCCCCACAGCAACACACCTTCCAGGTGCTGCCACGACGGTGGGTGGTGGAGCGCACCTTTGGCTGGCTGAACCTGCAACGGCGGTTGAGCAAGGATTACGAAGCATTGTGCGAGACCTCAGAAACCTGGATTTACATCTCAATGACGGGCCTCACGCTACGCAGACTGGCCCGCCTCTCTCCTTTTTAGACACCCTCTGAGCCACAATCGGCTGCAGAGTCTGCCGGCCGGTGTCTTCGACGCGAACGCCAAACTCACATTTCTGGATCTCGAAAGCAATTCCATATCCGATCTGCCCGCCAACGTGTTCGATGAGAACGTCGCACTGCGGGAGCTGCTGCTGTCCGCCAACCGGATCACCAGTCTGCCGGCTGGGATATTGGACGCGAACACCGAGCTCAGGGGGCTCTACCTGGTGGAAAACCCCATCGACGAGATACCGGTCGACTTCTTCGATCACCTGACACACCTGAACCGCCTGACGCTGCCCGACTCGATCGCTCGGGCGCCCAGGCTGGGCGCGGCCGAGCTTTCCGACGCCAACACCATCGAGCTGACCTATGATGTCCCCCTGGCGTACCCTGGACCGCTGAAGAATCTTCTGACCGCAGAGGTGAACGGAACGGAGCGGACAATCACAGGCGCCGGAAGGAACGTGCGCCGGGTGTTGATCACCCTGGACGGCGCCGCGTTAACCGCCTCCGATACTGTCACGCTCGATTACACCAGCGTTCGCCCCGATCGCCATTTCCCGAGCTCCGGTATCTACGCGCTGGCGACCCGTTCGCCCGCTGAAACCTACTACGCCAACAATTTGAGC
>JAJDXU010000189.1 GCA_022823105.1 Dehalococcoidia bacterium | reverse complement strand
TATGATAGCCGCCGTTCCGCGAAATACTGGCTGCGCCGCGGTATTTGAAACCGCGCCGTGGGGTTTTCGTGGAGCGTCGTCCTGCTGACAGGGCCGCTATTGGTTGCTATAATCTGCGCCGGAGGAGGTGCCCATGCGAGCTATTGACTACCAAGCCCCCACATCCCTGAGTGAAGCCGTGTCCATCATGGCTGCCAACGGCGACCGCGCACGGCCCCTGGCCGGCGGAACCGACGTACTGGTGCAACTGCGCGGAGGTCGCCGCGAGGCCGACGTGGTGGTGGACACGAAGAAAATCCCCGAGCTGAACACGCTCAATCTGGGCGACAATGGATTGCAGCTCGGAGCCGCTGTCCCGTGTTACCGGATCTACCAGGACTCCGCCGTTGCCGCCGCGTATCCCGGCCTGATCGACGCCGCCGGCATGATCGGCAGCATCCAGATCCAGGGCCGCGCGACCGTGGGCGGGAACCTGTGCAACGCGGCGCCTTCCGGCGACACCATCCCGCCGGTGATCACCCTGGGCGGTGAAGCCCACATCAACGGGCCGAACGGCTGGCGGACCCTGCCGGCCGAGGATTTCTGCACCGGCCCGGGCCGGAACGCCCTGGAAAACGGAGAGCTGCTGGTGGCGATTCAGCTGCCGGCGCCCGCCGCCAACTCCGGCACCGCCTACCTGCGGTTCATCCCGCGCAATGAAATGGACATCGCCGTAGCGGGGGTTTCCTCAACCGTGCAGCTCGACGCCTCCGGCCAGACCATCCAGTCGGCGCGTATCGCGCTGGCATCGGTGGGCCCGACGCCGATCCTGGCCACTGCCGCTGGCGACAGCCTGGCCGGCAAGGCCATTTCCGACGAAGCCATCGAAGAAGCCGGCCGGCTGGCCAGCGAGGCCGCCACGCCGATCACCGACATGCGCGGCACCATCCGCCAGCGTCATCACCTGGTGGCGGTGCTGACCCGCCGCACCCTGAATATCGCCATCCGGCGCGCCCGAGGGGAGGAGTAAATATGCCCGGACTTGTCCACGTAACGACCACCATCAACGGCAACCAGACCGACTTTCTGTGCGAGCCGCGCCAGAGCCTCCTGGAATGCCTGCGCGACGTCGTCGGCATGACCGGCGCCAAAGAGGGTTGCAACGACGGCAACTGCGGCGCCTGCACGGTGAACATGGACGGGCGCATTGTCTGTTCGTGCCTGGTGCTGGGCGTTGAGGCCCAGGGCGCCGAGGTCAACACGATTGAGGGTGTGGCGTCCGCAGAGGGCCTGCATCCCATCCAGCAGGCGTTCCTGGAGAACGCCGCCCTCCAGTGCGGCATCTGCACGCCCGGCTTCATCGTCGCTGCCAAGGCCCTGCTGGACGCCGAGCCCGACGCCGACGAGGCGCGGATTCGCCACTGGCTGGCCGGCAACCTGTGCCGCTGCACCGGCTACGACAAGATCGTCCGCGCCGTGCTGGACGCGGGAGAGAAGATGCGAGCTGGATAACCGACACCACCGACAGTTGGTTTGACCTAGGGGCAGTCACAAAGACTGCCCCAACTTATAAGTGGGAGACGTTCATGACAACGCGTGAAGAAGGATTGCGCGAAGCGATACAAACGGTTTTGAAGTTAGCTGAAGGACCAATGCGTGCCGATGAGATAGCCCATAGAATCGTAGAAAGTGGGCGGCGTACGGAAGCCAAGGTTCACTCGGTTAACGCAACTCTGTCTGGTTTGGTCAAAGATGGTACGGTAATCAAGCCCGAACGTGCGGTGTTCGCCCACAACTCTGACCCCAACCTGCCGGTTAGCGACGAAGATATCCGCAAAGCCGAGGAAGACGAACAGTTAATAAATGTCTGTGCCTATGGTCTGTACTGGGAGAGACAAAAGGTCAACTGGAATCCCGGACATGGCAATAATCGCAGATTATTTGGAGTTGCGGGAGACGGAACGCAACCAGTTGATTTCGCTAATCAAGCGGGGATCTATGTACTTTACAGCGGGATGACTCCTGTGTACGTGGGCAGGACCAACGCCGAAAACAATGCTCTGATAACCAGGTTGACATCTCATCACACCGATGACCGTAGAGGTGCCCGCTGGGATAAGTTCTCGTGGTTTGGATTTCGTCAGGTCGGTGAAGATAACCAGTTGGTTACTAGCGATGCTACTGTCTCTACGGACCTGCTCATAACTTTCATGGAAGCGGTGATGATTGAGGCATTCCTGCCACCGCTGAACAATAAGGGCGGCGACTTGCTGGGCACAATGTATGAACAGGTTGAAGACGAGGTGATAATTGAGAGAAGACATGCAGAATTCCGCGCGATGGTTGCGCACGCGCTCCTATCCAAAAATTAGTGCATGGCTATAATGGAAGAACTACTAACCTGAAATCGTTTGTTCCATCCTTATCTGCTCTCCTACGGCCTCCTCACCCTGAAAAGCACGCGGGCACCGAAAGCCTTACGTGAGCCGAATCGTCAGCTGCGAATAGTCAGCGCAGAGCATCTCACCACATTTTGACGGCTCTATCGGCCTGATGCTATGGTAACGATATGGGCGAGCATTGACACCATTGCCGGCAGGAGAGGCATCCTAAATGACTATTGCCCAGATGGAGCAGATGCTGCAATACCGGCGATTGGCCTCACGGATGCGGCGCGAAATCGCATCGCTAACGGAGAAGTACCCTGACCAGTGGGTAGCGATGAACGCCGGCGGAGAGCTGATTATAGGCGCCTCCATGGACGAAATTCTCGCCGCGTTGGTCGAGCGTGGCATCCAACGCGAGAACGTCGTTATCGAGTTCCTCGAGGCGAATCCGGTGACGATGATTGTATGATCATCGGGGAATTCGGCTTGATGGGCCGGCCATTCGTCGAAGGCTACCTGCGGCTGCCCCGGTTTG
>JAJDXU010000427.1 GCA_022823105.1 Dehalococcoidia bacterium | reverse complement strand
GCTGGAGGACCCCACGGCACGCTACAAAGAGAACGCCAAGCGGTTCATCGCGGCGGGTTTGGGTCTGCAGATACCCACCACGTAGGGACATTCGGCATACGGGCCGCGAAAGGGCGGTCAGCCGATGTTGGTACGGTATTCCGCGCAGTCCTCGCCGAGCACCTCCTGGAGGCGGTGCTGCAGTTCGTCGCAGGAGCCGGTGGAGACCGTGGGTATTTCCATCAGGACGCGCTTGCCCGCTTTCAGGTAAAGCTCGAGGTAAACGCGGTCTTCACCCGTGTACTCGAGCATGACCCTGATGGCCTGCCTCAGGCGGTAACGGTCCTCATCAGCGTCGTCGGACTCGGCCATTTTGATCAATACCCCACCGTCGCCGTTTTTGTGTCGGTTCCCGTTGGAGGCTGGCGGGACGGGTGCGAGCGCCGGTCTGTTACCGTTGCCCGCGGCGCTGGACGCTCCGTGCCCATTCCGGCGGCCATTTGGACGGTTGCCCGCGGGCGCAGACGGGGGTTCATCAGGAGGCGCGTCGGAACCCGGTTGCTCCGGCAACTGGTACTCCTGTGCATCGTAGCAGGCGATGGAGAAATCGTCTCCCCGGATTTGCAGCCGGCCGGTGACTCGAGCGATACGGCCGGCCTGCCAGATGTGGGCGGTTTTGTCCAGCGCGTCGGGCCACACCATAGTCTCCACCTGGCCGCCAACCAAGGTCAAGTCTACCCTGAGGAATTTCCGGTTGTCCCGGGTGTAGCGCTCTGCAACGCTGGCGATGTGTCCCAGCAGGGTTACGGCGCTGCCCAGCATCTCCTCGTCGAGCTGGTCCACCGAGGTGTACGCATCGCCGGGGTTGATGGCGGCCAGGGCCAACAAGGGGTTGTAAGAAAGTGCGACGCCCAAGTACTCCTTCTCGAGGTTGGCTTTTTCCTGAGGAGTGTAGTCCGGCTGTGAGGTGTCCAGTTCGAGCAAGGAGCCACCGGAGCTGCTGTCCGCCTCCTCTCCGAACATGCCGAACTGGCCGGAGTTGCGATTGCGGGTTTCCTGCTGCGCAACCGCCCAGATGCGATCCAGCCCGGCGATGACTGACGCACGCGGGGCCAAGGAGTCAAAGACGCCGGCTTTAGCGAGGCCTTCTAGGGTCCGGCGATTCAGGCCGGATACGTCGACGCGCCGGCAGAAGTCGCTGATTGAGGAGAAGGGTCCCCCGGCGACGCGTTCGCTAACGATGGGTGTAACGGCAGCTTCTCCCACAGTTTTGATGGCAGCCAGACCGATACGCAACTTTGCGTCTTTCTGGGATTTGTCGGCGGCTCGGTCGATGGTGTAGAGGACGCCGGAAATGTTGACATCGGGCAGGCCGATTTCGATGCCCATACGGGTGCATTCGTTGATTGACGCCACGTAGCGGTCACCTTGGTCCAGGCGGCAGTTCAGGACCGAGGCCATGTATTCCAAGGGGTAGTGGGTCTTGAAATAGGCCGTCCAGTACGAGATCAAGCCATAGCTGACGCTGTGGGCCTTGTTGAACGCATATCCAGCGAAGGGCTCGATGAGGTTGAAAATCTCAACACCCATTGCCTCGGTGTACCCCTGCTGCACTGCGCCGGAAACGAACCGGTCGCGCTCCTCCGCCATGAGCTCGGGGATTTTTTTGCCCATGGCTTTACGGACCGTGTCGGCTTCGCCGAGGCTATAACCGGCGAAGTTTTGGAGGACGTGGAGGACCTGGTCCTGATAGACGATGACGCCGTAGGTCTCGTCGAGCAGTTCTTTCAGGCTGGGATGGGGATACGAAACTTGCTCACGGCCGTGCTTGGAACTGATGAAGCGATCAATGTGTTCCATCGGACCGGGACGATACAGGGCGATCATTGCCGCGATGTCGCCCAGGTCGGAGGGCTTCAGTTCCTTGATATAGCGCTGCATGCCGGCGCTTTCCAACTGGAACAAGTCTGAAGTGTTGCCAGTTCCCAGCAGTTCGTAGGTCTCTGGGTCGTCGAGGGCCAGACGGTTGAGGTCGATGCGGATTCCGCGCTCCTCGTCGATGAGCTTGATGGTGCGGTCCAGGATGGTGAGGTTGGTCAGCCCGAGAAAGTCCATCTTGAGCAGGCCCAGCTTGGCCACAGGGTCCATGGAATACTGGGTCATCATCACCGGGCTGTTCTCATCGCCGCGGGCAGGACGCTGGAGAGGAACCGTTTCGGTCAACGGTTCGTCGGCGATGAGGACCCCGGCGGCGTGGGTGCTCACGTGATGAACGATTCCCTCCAGGGCCTGGGCATTGTCGACCAGGTTCCGGATGGCCCCATCATTCTGGTAGTTGTCCATCAAATCAGGGTTGGCGGTCATCGCATCGGTCAAGGTGCGCGACTTGAACGGGACCATGCGGGCGATGCGGTCGACGTCGCCGTAGCTCATGCCCATGCCGCGTCCCACATCCCGGAGGGCGGCCTTGGGGCCCATGGTACCGAATGTAATGATCTGGGCAACCCGGTCGCTGCCGTAGCGGTCAATGACGTAGCGCAGGACCTCGTCCCGCCGGTCATCCTGGAAGTCCATGTCGATGTCGGGCATTTCCTTGCGTTCGAAGTTCAGGAAACGCTCGAAAACCAGGTTGTACGCCAGAGGATCGAAGTCGGTGATGCCCAGGCAATACAGGACGACGCTGGCGGCGGCGCTGCCGCGTACGCCGAACAGGATCTCCTGGCGGCGCACGAAAGAGATGATGTCCCAGACGACCAGGAAATAATTGGCGAAGCTGGTTTGGCGCACCACCTCCAGTTCGTATTCCATGCGGGCGCGAGCGACATCGTTGTTGCGTCCGTAGCGCTTGTTGAACCCCTCCCAGCACAGCCTTTCGAGGTAAACGTCGGCATCCTCATTGTTGGGCGTCGGGTAGCGCGGGAGGTGCATCTGGCCGAAACCGAGGGAAACGTTGCACTGCTGCGCGATTTCTCCAGTGATGTCAACCGCCTGGGGGAATTCGGGGAACAGGGCGGCCATTTCAGCGGGCGATTTTATGTAATAGGAAGAGTCCTCCATGCGGAGGCGCTTGTCGTCCTGGAGATTGGTGCCGGTCTGGATGCAGATGTAAACGTCCTGGTACTGGTAGTCCGACTGACGCACGTAGTGGGCATCGTTGGTCACCACCAAGGGGA
>JAJDXU010000265.1 GCA_022823105.1 Dehalococcoidia bacterium | reverse complement strand
ATCAGCGGCGGCTGGTTCGACATCCGCGACCTGGACGGCCTGCGCTACTGGGCCAACAACCTGAAGGCGCTGGGCTACACTGGGATGCACCTGATCCACCCGTCGCACGTGCCCATCGTCAATGAGATCTTCACGCCCACGCCAGAGGAGATCGCGTTCTGGCAGGGCCTGCTGGACGCGATGGAAGAGAGCCGGAGGCAGGGAACCGCCGCCGTAACCTACGCCGCCGACATGGTGGACGTGGCCCACGAGGAAACCGCCAAAGCGATGCTGGAGATGTGCCGCAGTCTGGGGCTGGCGTGATTGCCACGCGGGCCGATTGGGAAGCTGGATTAGGCGTCAGCCGCCCTCGCCGGCCCTCAGGACCCTTTGCACTTCCAGGCGCCCGGTGACGTAGGCCAGCCAGAACACCGTGACAATACTGACCACCGCCAGCACCGCATAGGCCAGGGCCAGCATCCGCCAGTCCGTTTCGAAGGTCAATGGTGGGGTCGCGCGCACTCCGCCCTCAGCGACTTCCAGCACCGGCAACAGGGCGGCGCCGATCTGCGCGCCGGCCCAGGTGCCCACCGCCACGCCGGCGATCACGACGACAGCCAGGTTGAACCAGACGACGGCATTGAGTTGTCCGCGGCTGCTCCCCAGCGTGCGGAGGAGGGCGAACTCGGTCTGCCGCTCGCGGGTGTCGAGCCAGCAGAATAGTGCAATTCCGGAGGCGCTGGCGAGGGCCAACGCCAGGAACATGATC
The DNA here is from genome assembly GCA_022823105.1 of Dehalococcoidia bacterium. Lineage (GTDB taxonomy): Bacteria > Chloroflexota > Dehalococcoidia > Lucifugimonadales > UBA3495 > Bin87. The sequence goes on along the minus strand of JAJDXU010000265.1, from coordinate 6,040 downwards.
ACCAACAAACCGCCCCATCCCGCGTTGGCCAGGGGCTGCTGGCCGCGCAGTGCGACCTCCTCCTCGGCGACGATGATCCGTCCGGTGTTCAGTCCCATGTTCTGGATCGCCCCGGTCGTGGCTTCCGCCTGATCCAGAGCGGTCGGCAAATCGCCGGGCGGAATTTCCCGGTCAATCCACAGTTCGCTGGCCCCGCCGAAGATGCGACGCCCGTGCTGGTTCGAGTAATTGACGAACTGGCCAAGGTCTGCGACCACGAAGGGCTGCTCGCGCGGGTCAACCGTCGGGAAAAAGTCGGTTACGCCGTTGATCTGAACGGGAAGCGCGAACGTGGACATGCCCAGATTGATCTGGTCGCCCACCTCCGCGTCTGCCGCCTCCAGGATCTCCGGACTGACGACCACGGGCAGCGGCAGGGTGCCGGCGCCGGGCCGCACTCCGGGGGCGCCGATGCCTCCAGGAGCCCAGCTGAACACGGTTGATCCTTCCGCTCCATCTCGCGAAACGTTGCGGCTGGTCTCAAATGAATACAGACCGGGTCGCACGTAGTCTTCGATTACCGTCCAGCCGTCGGCGGAGTTGAACGGAGCGATTACGACCTCGCCTTGGGGCGTGTGCGCCGTGAGCTCGTTGAGGAACAGCACGCCGGGCCGGTCGCCGCCGGTGCGGCCTACTATCTGGATATTGACGAGAGTGTGCGGCGGCACGTCCGCCCGTGGGCGCTGCTCATCCTCCGTGCGCCGGCCGGTCCGCCCCAATCGCAGATCCACCTCGCCGCTGAGCTGTTGCCAGTCTCGCCCTGACAGGTCACCCAACGGGATGTCATAGTGGCGGCCGGCGTCGTCGCGCAGGCGCGCTGATACGTTGATTAATCGGTTGGGCAAACCGCCGGTACGAGCCCACAACGAGAGGCCCGTGGTGCCTTCCGGCAGCGGAATCCCATCCGGAGCGTTGGGATCAGGGGCGATCATGGTCATCAGATCAGGCAGGGTGTTCCCGTCGCCGAAATCTTCCCGCCACCACGCAACATCGGCCAATCGCTCGGACTCCACTCCGAGAACCGATATCCGCTGTGAGCCGAAACCCTCGGTCAACAGGCTGCCCTCTGTTCGCATGACCTCGGCGGAGTCGGGCACGATGTCGGATGCTCCGGAGTACGCGCGAGGTATCCGCCCTGAGTCATGCTGGATGCGTATGTCGGCCCCGGTTGCATATCGGACGCGGTCCTCCAGGCTGCGGTTCAAGGTGGCTGAGAAGGCGCTGCCAACCACGCCCAGCGCGGTTGCCAGCATGAGCAGCGCAACCAGGCTGCCCGGCGCGATGGGATCGCGCGCGATGTGCCGCAAACCCTGAACCAGCCAGCCGGGGCCAACCGGACCGACCGCCCGCGAAAGCAATCCCATGGCCATGGGGAAAAACCGCATCACCAACAACCCCAGGGCAATCAGCCCCAGCGCCGGGCCGAGCAGCAGGGCGAAGTCGATTTCGAGGTCTCGACCGCCCAGGCTGCGGGTCAGGACGGTGCCCCGGTTGGAGATCTGCCACCAGAGGAAAGCGATGACCACCAGGGCCAGCAGGTCAAGGTAATACCGCTGCACGAACGGTGTCTGGGCGGGCCGGGCCCCGGCCTGCCTGAATTCCACGATGCCCTTGCCGGCTGCCGCCAGCGTTGCCAGCGACAATACGAGCACCGCCAGCGTTGCGCCGGCCGCGCCCATGCCGAACGCCTGCCAGGAAAGCGACACCGGAGCGCCCGAGGATGCCGAGTCGAATACCAGGCCGCCCAGGCCCTTCGCCAGGAGCGGAGAGACGAGCACCCCCACCACGACGGCCGGAACGGCCAGCATGAATCCCTCCACCAGCGTCAACACGCCGATCTGGAAGGTGGTCGCGCCCCGGCTCTTTAGCATTGCGATTTCCGCGGCCCGTGCGCGGATCACCATGCCGGCGGTGATGGTCAGGTAATAGGCAAGGATGCCGGTGACCAGGAACACCATCAGGAACAGGGGGATGCGGGCCAGCAGCAACCGTTCCTCGTGGTCGTCGAGAATCCTGATCAGGCCAGTGGAGGTACTGCCGTTGGGCAGGAAGTTGGCCACTTCGCGGCGGACTTGCCGCAATGACACCTGGAACTCATCGACCTCCTTCGCCGGCAGGCCGGTGCGATCAACCTGAAGGAACCACGCGGCGCTGGTGTAGATGCCGGGGTACCGCCGCGCGATCTGCTGGCGCAGCGCGTCCTCGGAAACGAACAGCGGAACCAGGGTCCAATCGTCATCATGGTAGGAAAGAAGCTTGTCCCGGCGGTACCAGTACTCCTCGTCCCGGTCGGTCGGTTCAACGATGCCTACGACCACAACCTGCGTTTGCGGCTGACCTTCCCCTCCGGTGGCCGGTATGATCCCGAACCCCTCACCCAGGGGGATGTCCAGGAACTCGAACCCGGTCGGGTCCACCGCGACCTCGATGACGATGTTGTCGGTGGCCCCCGTGGAGTCGTCGTAGCCGCCGTCGCCGGCGACCCCGGGCCAGCGGCCCTGAACCAGCCGTCCTTTGCCTTCCTGGAATCCGGACAGGTACTGTACCCGTCCCCTGGGTCGTACATCGTTGGGCAAATCCAGGTTGGGACGTCCCGTGAAGTAAAACGTTGCCGTTTCCACCTGGAATGATGCCGCGCCGATGGCGCCGCCCAGGGGCGGGAGCACTCGCTGCTCCACGAACCGGTGAGCATTTCGGTAGCGGTCGCTGACGGCCGTCGCGGTTCGCGGGTCGTCCAGATCGTTGAACACGCGCACCCACAGGTTGACGTCGCTGGAATCAGCTTCGGACAGGGTCCTGCGGAGCGCGGTTTCTGCCAAAAGGTCGTTGAAAACCACCGCGCTGGCAAGGAGCACCACGGCCAGCGTTACGCCGAGCAAAACGGTGAGCTCGATGCGGAATGACGACATCAAGCGTCTTCGGGCGAGTACGTAGCCGAGGTTGAGGATAGCGGTCATCACTCGGTCTCCCGCAGGACTTCAGGCGGACGGAGCCGGCCGGCCACGGTGGCGGCGAGCGCCATGGCCGCCGCGGCCGCGATGACCAGGCAGAGGAACGTCGCTGCCAACCATGGCCCCTGGGCGATGAATACGATGGGCGGCGTCACAGGGCCGCCCGATGCGTTGCTGGCAAGTTCACCCAGGGTCCACCGCGCAAGCGCCCAGCCGGCCAATCCGCCGATGACGATTCCCAGGACTCCTATTATGGCGCGTTCCATCGCCAAACCGGCGAAACGCTGCCAGCGGGGCACGCCCAGAGCGGCTCCCACCGACAGGTCGATGCGCTGCTCTCGAACCGCCACCGCCGCGTGGGCGCACAGCGCCAGTCCCACGGCCAACGCCAGGGAAGCGAGGCCGATGGCGGTCAGGGCATTCCAGGCGCCGCCGGCCAACGGGTTCCTAGTGGCGAGGTCCACCGCAGCATCCCGGTCGCGCACGTACGAGAGGCGGTATCCGGTGTCCAGGATAGCCGCTCCGATGGCTTCCCGGTCCAGCGCGGGATCGTCAGAAAGGTCGAACCACCATTCGTCGGGCGTGATCGGGTTGGCTCCGGGCGCTTGAGCCAGCCAGGCGCGCAACTCATGGGCAGACACCACCACGAAGGGACGGCCGACATCCAGGGTGGGGAAATGATTGACCGTGGCCGTGACTCTCGTGGGCACCACGTAGCCATCGACCGTGATGCGCACGCGTTGCCCCGCCTCGAAACCGGGCCCGGCGATTGCGGGCAACGGCAACTGGCCGGGCGGGATGACGATGCCCCTGGGCGAGCGGCCCAGCGGTTCTTCCCAACGGATCGACAGTCCGGCCTCTCCCGAATGGGCCGCATCGGGGGTCCGTTCGGTGTGATCCGGTACGGCTCCCCCCTGGGGTAGTGCAGTCCACGGCCCGACCTCTTCGAACCCCTCCACGATGACCGCACCGTCCGGCAGCGCGGAGCCCTCCGCGGTGATGTCGTCGAACGACAGGCCGCCCGGTGGAGTCCGCGAGAAGGTATCACCCGACAGGTGCAGGGAGACGACACGCCAGCGTTCGTCGGGAGAGATTGTGATGTGTTCGCCGCCCAGCGGAGCCGAAACATACTGCCACGGTTCACCCTGGCCAAACTGCGGAGCCAACACCGCCATTTCCAGATTGCGATACCGGCCCTCGTCGTTGCCGATGCGCATCCAGAGACGGTAGGACGGCAACGGCACGCCTGCGCCAACGATTACGCCGTCGTCGCGCCGCACCCAGATGCCGACCTCCTCCGTGCCCGGGGGCAACGCCACGCCCGCCGCTTCGGGCGTAAGCGTACGACGCAGCGGAGCCATCAGGGTGTCAAGGGAGGCCGGCTCTCCGTCTGCGAAGTCGTCGCGCCACCACGAGGAGTCCGGAATGGTGATGGGGTCCACTCCCAGCACTCTGCCCCTCTGGGAACCGCCGTCCAGGAACCCCACGGGTTCCCGGATCACGGCGGAGAATGACTCCACCCCTTCGATCGCGTGCAGGCGCTCCATGCGTTCACTTTCGGACCGTCCGATGAAACGCGCGCCCGACAGCACGAAGTCGCCTCCGGTCCGGTAGCTGGCCTGATCCGCCTCGCTGCGCGCCAGGGTGGTCTGGAACGAACCCGCGAACACGCCCAGCGCCGCCGCCAGCGTCACGACCACGGTCAGAGAGGCATAGGGCAGGGGATGGCGGGCCATGCGACGCAGCGACAGCGAGACCCACGCCGGCGCCAAACGCTGCGAGGCCCAGGATGTGCCGATCATCAGCCAGGGGAGAGCGCGCAACATCAGGAAAGCCAGCGTGAGCAAAGCTGCCGATGGCGCAATCAGCAGCGACGGGTCGAGGGAGGGGCCGGTTCCCGTCAGCGTCCCTTCGACGAACCCGCCCCGTTGCCGGATCTGCCAGATCAACACGCCGAGAGCCACCACGGCCAGCACGTCGATGTAGTACCGCTGGAGCCATGGCGCGGCGGGCGGCCGGGCGCGGGCGCGCAGGAAATCCAGGATCCCGAGGCGGGCCAGGCTGCCGCCGGCCACGGTCAGCACCGCAAGGCTCAGTAGGCCCCCAACAGCGCCCATGGCGAACATCTGCCAGGACAGGGATACATTCAGCGGCGTTTCGCCGACGCCGGCGCGGTCGGCGGGATTGATGGAACCGAGGATGAACAGGTTTCCGATGCCCCAGGCCAGGAGTGGCCCGATGGCGGTGGCGACCACCACGATAAGGCCTTCGCCCAGCGCCAGCAAACCGCTGATCTGAAACACGCTGGCGCCCCGGCTGCGCATCATCGAGGACTCCGAGGACCGGGCGCCCGCCAGCAGGCTGACCGCCAGCGCGAGGAAATACAGGATCACGACCACGACCAGCGAGATGAACAGGAACAACGGGGCGCGGGCAAGGGTCAACTCCCGTTGGTAGGAGGCAAGGAGACCAGTGCCCCGACTGTTCTCCAGGCCGGTGAGAACGTAGGAACGGGGAAACTGGTTGTTGACGTTGGTTTCCAGGGCCGTGAGGTCATCGCGCGTGTCCTGCACGGTGTCGGCGGTGATGAGGTCGGGTATGACGTACAGGAACCACCCGTAGTCGCCGACCAGGGTGGGGTGGGGCCGACCTATTCCGTTGAAGTATGTGCTCTCTGAAACGTAGATGGGAGCGACGGGCCGGCCTTCCCAGTCGCCAAACCGGAAGTAGTCGGCTGAACCCATCCAGTACTCGGCCCGGGGATCGATGGCCTCCGCGAGTCCCACGATGGTTACGGCGATGTACTGAGGCGGCTCCTCGTCATCTCCTTCAAACACGACCAGCCAGGTCTCTTTGCCCACTCCCCAGCCAAGCAGGCGGGCGGTGTCCACGCCCATCACACCCTCGATCTTCGGGCACCCGCCCATTTCCGGACACCCGCCGGGGTCCGTGGCGACCACGTCGGTGGGCCATCGACCCTCCACCAACTCAGAGTTTTCGGTGAATCCCGTGACGAAGAAAGGACGGCCCAGCGGTGAGTCGGACACGCC
>JAJDXU010000381.1 GCA_022823105.1 Dehalococcoidia bacterium | reverse complement strand
CATCGCCCACGTTCCGACGACAAGTCTGCTCCCGAGGCAAGCTGGGCATCCTGCACCTGGGCTACGAATACTACCTCGCCACACCCGACCCGCCTGACCACCTCTTCACCATTTACCCCCACCAAACCGGGTACGCGTGAGGCCGCCGGTTTCTTGACACTCAGCGCACCTTGTTGATAGCCTACTTACTGCGCTTAATGCGCTGCTTTGTGGCCCGCTAGCTCAACTGGCAGAGCAGCTGACTCTTAATCAGCAGGTTCTCGGTTCGACCCCGAGGCGGGTCACCAACTCCCTAACTCGTCGTGCCGGCATTGCGTTGGCCGGACGGCGGCAGTCCCAGGGGGAAGTGTCGGAATTGGCAGACGAGCATGACTTAGGATCATGTGCCCTTGGGCGTGCGGGTTCGAGTCCCGCCTTCCCCACCACCACAGGACAGTTGGCAGGTTCGTTCAGGCCACGTTCAGCCTCGCCTGTTGGCGATCTGAGCGATGAGTGAGCCAATGTCCGGAAAGTGGGTTCCACGACGCCTATCTTCAATCCCAACGTGGGTTCTTCGTCCGAATCGCAGGCGACTACCTCAACGTCTGTGACCCGACCTACGAGTCAACCATCGAAAACCCTGCACACAGGACGTTACAGGGTCCTGCGCATCCAAATTCCAGGGAGGCCTTTGGCAATCAGCGAGTAGTTCGTCGGCTGACAGATCAGTGCGGGCCCCCGTTACTCGAACCACTTTGAACCGGCCTCCACGTAATGATCGCCTGCCGCCGCATATTCACGCCCTTCACGGTCAGACCCTCGCCGGACTCTTCCAGCAATTCATCTGCCGCCGCTCGCAGTCTTTCGTCTGCATCGGAGCCTTCCTCCACAAACAACCTTCGTCGAAGGTCCTCCAGCGTTGCACTGCGGTCTGTGTTCAATACCGGAACTTCAGGACTGATCATAGTCACGTCGGGGAATATATCCATCGCCCACAGGAGATTCAGCAATGCCGGGACGCCCGGCAGCGGCGTGAGTGTTTTGCCGTGCACACGCTCGTAGAACGGAGCATACTGCGCGCTGGGTGTCTCGATCATCTCCAGGATCACCACGCGGTCCCTGGCGCGTTCTTCCAACTTCCTTACGAATGGCGCGGCTTCCAGAACGTGATGCAACGCCCAGGAGCAGAGGGTCACGTCCGCCGAGGGAACTTCCACCTCCTCCCACCGCTCGTGGATGGCGGTCACGTTGGTAAATCCGAATTCCGCCACACGGGTCCTTAGCAAATCCAGCGACTCGGCGGAGGGATCTATTACTGTCACCCGCTTGGCGCGCGTCGCCAGGGGCAGGGCGAAGCGGCCCGCGCCGCCACCAACGTCCAGGATCTCGGCGCCTTCGCCCACGACTTTATAGAGGCCGTTGAGCGCGGGATCGTCGGTACGGTACGGATCCAGTGGCCCGGCGGCAAACACAGGACGGCTATGACCGTGCTCCTGTCCTTCCCTGCGGATATCTGCCATATCCCGATCAAATGCCAGGACCTGCTCGCGCCATGCTTCAATAGCTGAGTTCAATTTCGCCATCTCCTTGAGATCCGATTTGGTTGACGGGCCGGTTCCTACTGAAAGACTCCGGCGCCGGTTGGTTGTGCGCCCAGTGCGCGATCCTCCACTTGGTTCGGGGGTTTTGGGTTTCGGTGGTATTGGGAGGTCATTGTGGCTACCGGGGCCTGACGAGGGTCAACACGGCGTTGTGCCCCCGCTCGCTGACCGAAGTCTGCAAGTAGTCGAGGATGGCCGCTTCGGCTTGATCGAGCGCCACGCTGGCCTGGTCGATGGAAACGGCAGCGTTGTGATCGTAGTCTGCCGAATGGCGCAACCGTTGCATCCGATCGAACGTGTCGGCGAAATTGCGTGCCGGCTCAGAGAATTCATGGCGTTGTCGTTGGAGTTCCCGGCGGGCCGTGGTGTGGTCGAGGCCGCGATAAACCCGCGACCAGGCGGCGGCGCTTGCAGCGTCGGTCAGTGTCCCTACGAGGCTGGCTGCGTTGCTTTCCGCCAGTGCGTGGAACAGGGAGTAGTAGGCGATGCTGATCGCTCTGCGCGCGTGCTCGCGGGTAAGGGTATGTCCCGTGAATTGCTGATTGAGGAGGTCGCGACCGGCCTGGATGAGATTTCTCCAATCGATTGGATTTGGCGGAAGGATGCCGGGCGTGGTCATGTTTTGAGTTCGCTTCGGTTCGCGTAGGAGATGTAGGGAGGGTGGTCGATGCCGACCTGTTCGAAAAGGGTGCGCATGTCGCTGTTGAATGTAATCGTCCTTCGTGGGTCGAGTCTGGGGTGGTCATCTTCCAGGATTACCCAGATGTGCACGAAGTCCTCGTCGTCGGGCCCGAGTCGGTTCTCCGCTTTCACGTCGTTGATGGTGAAGTCGTCGGACAGGTACCTGGGCAGTTCGGCCCTGATGATGCCGGCGATTTTTTCGAGTGTTTCAGTATTGGCGGTCATGGTTTGGACCTCACGGGGTTGCGCTCGAATTTAATGGTAATTCGGGATTGAGAAAGGGGTCAAGTGGGACAGCGTCCCTCTCGGTCGGTGTGGGAAAGGTAGAAACACCATATCGCAACAGGCGTGGAAACAAACTGGGCCAAGCATCGAGGGTTCTTGTTTTGGCAAAGGCTCAACGGGGATAATGAGGATGAACAACACACGGAGTTTGCCCAATAAATCGACCGTGTTGGCGTTTGCCGATTTGCCAAGGGGAGTATCTTGATATGGGCGTATTTTCGAATCCGTGGCGCCGGATTGGCGCCCGTTTGTACATGGCCCTGGGGTTTGCGGTGGTGTTGACGCTGGTTTCCGCGGCGGTGGGGGTGTTCTACTTTGAGCGGAGCGGCGACCTGAATTACCAGGTGAGGTCGGAGTCGATGCCCGTGCTGGAGGCGTCGTGGGCGGCGGCGCGGGAGGTTGACGGCCTGCGCTACCTGGGGACGAATCTGCTGGCCCATCCGTCCGACGGATCGCAGGCAGTGAGCGCGGCGCAGGTGGATGACACGCTGGCGAGACTCGAGACGCACCTGGCACGGGTCAACAGCGTGCCATCTCTGGAGGCGCACTCTGCTGCGGTGCATGACGGCGCATACGATCTGGCCGACATCATGGGCGGCCTGTCGGTGAACCGGGCTGCCACGGTCCAGGCCGACGCCGACGCGGCGCAGGTGCGAGCGAGACTGGACGGGTTGGCGATATCCGACCAACCGTCGGCATCAGCGGCCGAAGTGTTGAGGCAGGCGTTGCAAGCGCAGGACGAGGCAGAGCTGGAGCGCCTGTGGAGCGAGCTGGAATCCCTGGCGGGATCGGGCGCCGACCCTGCGGCGCTGGATCTGGCCGCGGGTGAAGGAGTGTTCTTCGTGCGGCGGCAGCAACTGGGCCTGCAGGAGCAGGCTGCCGGGCTGGGCCAGGATTTTGAGCAGTCCGCCGCAACGTTGCAGGGTTCGGTGTCCACCCTGCTGGACGAGGCGCGGTCGGAATCGTCGAGCACGCTGGATGCGGCGTTGGCGAGCTTTGACCAGGGGCGCGTGCTGCTGGCGATTATCAGCGTGGCCAGCGTGATCGCGGCGACGCTGGCGGCGTGGCTGTGGGTGGGCAACGGGCTGGTGCGGCGGTTGTCCCGGCTGTCGGACCGGATGCGCAGCATGGCCACCGGCGACCTGGAAACGCCGGTGCCCGAGGTGGGCAGCGACGAGATCGGGGAGTTGGCCGATGCCCTGGAGGTATTCCGTCAACAGGCCCTGGAAGTGCAGCGTCTGAACCTGGTGGAGCAGCTTTACGGGCAACTGCGCGAGGCCAACGCGGAGCTGCAGCGGATGCAGGACCGGCTGGTGGCGCAGGAGAAACTGGCCGCGCTGGGCGAGCTGGTGTCGGGCGTGGCGCATGAGATCAGCAACCCGCTGAACTTCGTGAAGAACTTCTCCGAAGGGTCCCAGGAGCTGTACGGCGAGCTGTCCGACATGTTGACCAACTACCGGGACGAGATGAGCGACGATGACGCCGCGCTGCTGGACGACATCACCGAGGAGTTGACCACCAGCCTGAATCGGGTTCGGGACAACGGCGGGCGCGCGCTGGCGATCGTGGAGCGGATGCGAGGGCTGGGAGTGGTCGGCGGCGAGCCGGCGCCAACAGACATCAATCCCCTGGTGCGGCGGGCGGTGCAGTTGGGCTGCGACACGTTCCGAGCGGAATGGCAGGACTTCGAGGTGCAGCCGGTCTACGACCTGGAAAACTCGTTGGGTCCGGTGCCGCTGGTGGGACAGGACTTCAGCGAGGCACTGGTGAACCTGGTATCCAACGCCTGCTACGCGATGCGATCCAAGCGCGAATCGTCGGGTGTCGCGGACGGGTATGAACCGCGGCTGAATGTGTCGAGCCGACTGGTGGGCGGGACGGTCGAGGTGCGGGTGAGGGACAACGGAACGGGCATTCCGGAAGACGTGGTGGGGCACATATTCAATCCGTTCTTCACCACGCGCGAGGGTGCGATGGGCGCCGGACTGGGCTTGTCGATCGCGGCCGACGTGGCGCGGCGCGCCGGGGGAGACCTGACGGTGGAAACACAGGACGGCGAGTATGCGGAGTTCACGCTGAGCGTGCCGACGGAAGCCGCAGTGATGGCTGTTGTGTGAGCGGCGGTAGAGCCGAAATCACGGAAATAAGTCGAGCGGCCTCCCATCGAGAGGCCGCTCTCAATCTGGCAGGGTTTGGCGTACGATCTGGCAGGGTTTGGCTTACGATACTAGTCGTCGGCCGCAACGGGTTCCGGAGCCGGCGGGTTGGCAACGTAGGGCTTGCCGGTGGCCGGATCCATCTCGAAGGGGCCGGGCAGTTCCAGCTCGTCGGCGATCTCGCGGACGGCGGGGAGGACTTCCTGCCCCATGAGACGGAGGCTGCGCATGGCGTCGTCGTGGGTCATCGCCCCATCGCCGTCCCAGAAGAAGATGCTGCCGGGGCGAATGGTCTCCAGCACGTGGCGGATCTTGGGGATGACGGTCTTGGGAGTGCCGGAGATGATGGTGTAGTCGGCGATCTGCTGCTCGTAGGGGCGAGACAGGACGCCGCCGGGGCCGGCGCTGCCGCCCCGGGCCGCGGTCGCCACGTCGCGCGTGGGCAGGACGCGCCGGCGGGAGGTGAGGCCGGGCAGTTGCAGCAGGGCCTGGTTGGTGGTGCCCTCGTTGCCGGCCAGGAAGGGGTTGCTGGGCCCCTGGACGTACTTGCGGCCGGTCTGCTCCGCCAACTCCTCGGTCTCATCAACGTGGACCTTCCACAGGTAGCCGATGTTCTGGGGGCCGGACTCGTAGCCAAGCTCGGCGGCACGATCGTGGTAGAGCTGGAAGGCCGCCTTGGTGGGCTCCATCTCGGTGGCGAGCATGATGTAGGGGATGCGCTCCTCGGCGGCCCACATCAGCGAGTCGCGGCTGACCACGCCGGGCAGCCAGATGGGCGGATGGGGCTTCTGGTAGGGGCGCACCCAGGGGTTGACGTGGCGGAAGTGGAAGTGCTTGCCCTCCCAGCGGAAGGGGCCGGGGGTGGTCCACGCCTTGACGATCAGCTCGTGGGCTTCCTTGAAGCGCTCCCAGTTGTAGTGGGGCTCGACGTTGTGGGCGACGCTCTCGCGGCCGGTGCCGCGCACCCAGCCGGATACCAGCCGGCCGTGGGAGATCATGTCGATCATGGAAAGCTGTTCCACCAGCCACAAGGGGTCGTCCCAGATGGGCAGGATGTTGCCGAGCAGGACGATCTTGGCGCGCTGGGTGATGCGGGCCAGGATGGATGCCTCGACGTTCATCGCGCCGCCCATGCAGAAGGGGGTGCTGTGGTGCTCGTTGAGCATGAGGCCGTCGAAGCCCATCTCCTCGGCGTAGAGTTTTTCGTCCAGGTAGCGGTTGTAAAGGCTGGCGCCCAACTCGCTATCGTAGATGTCGTTGCTGACGTTGAGGTCCATGATGGACTTGCCGGTGGCCCCGAAGTATCCGGACTTGGGGTCCTGGTACGGCCTTTCGGTGAAGTATCCGATGAACATGTTGGGTCTCCTTGTCGGGTTGCCTGGGCTGGGATTTGCCCAGGCAGGGATCCGGGGCCGGTTGCGGCTATGGGTGGGATTCTAACACGAGGATGCAGCGGGGTGATTGACGTTCAGGCGTTTGACCTGGCCTGCTCCACCAGGGCCCGTAATTCGGCGACGGCCTGGGGCACGTCCCGGGCGATGGCCTCTTTGTCCAGGGGCAGGTGTTCGTGGCTGTAGAGGGCCGCGCCCCCGAACTCGGTGAGGTAGCGGTGATTCTCGCCCGGCATGGGGGCATCGTCCGGTATTATCCGATGTTGCCGAATGCGTTCGGTGATGATGCGGAGGTTGTGGCCGCTGCCCCCGCTGGTTGGGTATTCAAACCCGTGGGCGCCCAGCACGGCCTTGTAGGCATCTTGCAGGGCGTCCAGCGCCATGCGTCCGATCTGTTTGTCGGAGGCATTAGCCAAAATCCCGGCTCCTGCAATCGCGACCAATCCATCGGCGGCGCCGGTGGCGTCTTTGAGTTTGCCGTTGATGTCGTCCCAGTCTATGGACTCTTCGGGCGGTTCGGCTTGTTCCGGAGTTTGGGGCAAGATTGGGGCTCCCTGTTTGGCTATGGAGTTGGCGAGGTTGTTGCGCAGGTGGCGGCGGCCGGCGAACTCGTCAACGGTCATGCAGATTACGTCGATGCCTGAGGCCTCGGGCAGGTGGGCCTTTTGCACTTTCCTGGCGCGGTCGCGGAGGTCATCAAGCCACTCCTCGGTTGGGGAGCGCTTGCTGATGATCAGGACATCGATATCCGAATCCGGGCGGTGGTCGCCGCGGGCCCGCGAGCCGAACAGGATGGTCTGCTCCGGCTCGGCCATACGGTGGACTTCACGGGCCACTTCGATCGCGCGGTGGTCGGCTTTGATGGTATGGGCGGTCATCGCTCATCACGTTGGTGGTTCGACCGGCTCCCGCCGCAGGCGGACGTTCCGCACCATGAGCGGCTCCTGGTGATTTTGCGCTGCCGGGTCAGGACGCGAGGAAGGATTTTACGACGTTGAGGAATTCGTCGGTCTTTTCCATGTGGGGGTTGTGGCCGCAGTTGTCGAATATCGTGAGGCTGGAGCCGGGGATGGACTCGTGGAATACCGTGCCGGCGCTGACGGGCACAATCTCGTCTTCCCGTCCCCAGATGATATGGGTGGGCAGGCGCTTGAGGCGGTGCAGGAGGTTGGGCAAGGCCAGGTAGTGCATGTAGGGCCGCCAACTGAGCCGGCAGGCTTCCTCGCGGGCAACCTCCCAGGCCTCCGCCTGCTCGGGCGAGACCTCGTCGGGACAGATCTGCAGGAACTCGGGAGCGCTGGCGGTGTCGTGAAAGCCGGCGGTCACAAATTCCTTGGCGACGGCGAGGAACATGTCGTAGATCTCGCCCTCCGGGGGCCGGATGCCGGCGGGGCTGACCAGCACCAGCTTGTTGAACGTGTCGGGAGACATGGTGGCCATCTCTGCGGCGAGCCAGCCGCCGAGGGAGAAGCCCATGATATTTGCGCCCTTCAGATCGAGGTCGTCGATGGCTTCCAGGTACCAGCCGGCGAGGTCGCGCATGTTCATGATCCATTCCTGGCGTTGGGTTGCGCCGAAGCCGGGATGGGACGGTATGTGGAGGGTGTAGTCCTGGGCGAGGGCGTCGTGGCAGCGCAGCCAGCCCTGGTGTCCCAGTTCGCCGTGGAGGACCAGCAGGGGTGACCCGCTGCCGCCTTTCACCATCTGGAGGCTGACGCCGGCCGCCTCCACGAATTCTTCCGTCCATACCTGCGCGCCTGTCGCCATTTGCCGAGACCTCCCGGTTGCCGATTGAAATTGAGGGTATTCAAAACTGCCGAGCCATCATAACACGGTGGGGCTCCGGCCCCGTTTGACCATCCACGAGCGAGCGCAGACGAACTGCTCCAGCATTCCCGGGGTCATGTACACTGGCGGAGCGCCGTCGCCATCCGAGCAAAATCAGCCATCCGAGCAAAATCAGCGATACGATCCGCCGTGAGGAGATAAGACCATCATGCCCAAACCCACCGTCCATATCATCGCCACCGGCGGCAGCATCGCCGGCGTCGGCCCCGACCGCATGGACTACATTCGCTACCCCGAGATCGGCGACCATCTGACCATCGACCAGAACCTGGCGCGCGTGCCGGAGATTGCCGAGAATTTCAACGTGATCGCCGAGGACATGGTCAGCGTGGGCAGCACGGCTATCGGCCCCGCCAACTGGATCGCGCTGGCCGAGCGCATCCACGCCATCGACCGGGAGGAACCGGATACCGCCGGAGTGGTGATCACCCACGGCACCGCCACACTGGAGGAAACGGCCTACTTTCTGCACCTGACCGTCAAGACGCAGCGGCCCGTGGTGATCACCGGCGCGATGCGGCCGCCCACGTCGATCAGCACGGACGCCGACCTGAATCTGCTGGACGCCTGCCGCATCGCCGCCACGCCTGAGTCCGCCGGCATGGGCGTGCTGACGGTGCTGAACAATCAGATCCAGTGCGCGCGCGAGGTGTACAAGGCCAACACGCTGCGGGTGGAGACGTTCAAGCCCAACGAACTGGGGTTCCTGGGCTACGCCGATTCCGATCACCGCGTGGTGTTCTACCGTCGGCCCTACCGCAAGCACACGGTGGATACGCCGTTCCGGGTGGACGGGATGAGCGACCTGCCGCGGGTGGACATCGTGCACGCCTATGCGGGCGCGGACGGAATGCTGATTGACGCAGTACGAGCGCACGGATCGGCAGGATTGGTGGTGGCCGGATTTGGCGCTGGCACGTTCCCACCGACTTTCATCGCGGCCGCCGAGCAGGCCGTGGCGGGTGGGATGCCCGTGGTGCTGGCGAGCCGTTCCAGCGCGGGCCGCGTTGTGATGACGCCGCGCAAGGACGAGCAGGGGTTCATCGTGTCCGACAACCTGATGCCGCAGAAGGCGCGCCTTCTGCTGATGCTGGGGTTGACGGTGAGCAGCGACCGGGACGCGCTTCAGCAGATGTTTTACGAATACTGATGTGGCATACGATTGATTGCCAGCCGGCCGCATCGTACATTAACGTCTATCCATTGCCGCGCTTCGGCGCGATGAAATGTGGTCTGGGTAGTTAGGTTAGACGACATAAGAATCTTGTGGGCGTTGTCTACCTGCCAGGACACCAGTTCATTCCAACACCCAAGTTGCGTTTGGGTTGGCGTGGAGAGCTATGGTTTGGCCCAGGTCAGGTTTCATTGCGCAGCTCTTCCAAGTATTGATTGGACGCTTGCGCCAATCGTTCAGCTCGGCCACGCAGCCAATCTTGGTATTGTTTCGGCTCCACAAAGGTAGGGTCCGGAATTGCCTGCTGATCCAACAGTCCCCGCGCTGCAAGGTTGAGTTCGGCGATGTAGTCTTTGGGCGCTTTCACCGCAATTTTGCGGTTCGCCCCGCCACTGATTACTGCCATGTTCGCGACGGAATCGATGATCTTCCTGTCGATTCCCGGAACATTGTCCCTGAGCCATTTGCGCGGAAAGATGTGATGCCATTCCGGTTCGTAGCTGCCCACTGCCTCCGCTCTAATTCTGTATCCGTCGGTATTCCAGTCTTGGGCGTCATTTTTGAACGCAAGCAGATAAATCATGAGCCGCTGCACAGAATTACGCCCGCTGCCGGTTTCGATAAATTCTTCCGGTGTGAAATTGGGCGGGTTATTCAGCAGAGCATCCAGACTGTCCAAGGCTACAGCTTTGGAATTGGCGCTCTGTACTGCGCCAACCAAACAAACCCCCGCTGAAATTCCGGTACGGCGTATTCGCCTTCGTGGGCTGACTTGACAATCGACTCGGCGTTGGGTTGTCTATGCTCCATGTGTATGGCTCCTTAGCTTTTACCTCTCCGCGCCTTTGTGCTGCTAATTCGTATGCCGCCAGCGCGTCCAGCACCCGATCGGGGGTGGTGAGTGGGATTTCGTACATTCCACCTGCACTGGAGGGTTGGGTGCGGGTGAGGGCTGTGCACGATGACGTCGTGCAGCATCCACGCCAGGGCAATGTCTGCGGAGTATTGCGCCGAGCCGTTAAGTTTGTCAGGCATCTCGTAACGAGTGAGGCTGTGGCCCACGGTGTCGCAAAAGGTTGCGGCAGTTCCGGTCGTCGCATCAATTTGGACTCTGGTTTTGGAAACGGGAGCGCAGTGGTTCACTGGGCGTTGTTTTCAGTTCTTCGATGATGAGTTGGCAGATAGATATTCCTGGGGTCAGATGACAGACGAAAGGGCCGACGTTGGTGATTTCCAGTCGGATGTGCCCACGAAAGCCGGCCTGTATCGTAGGGGCAGTTTGATGAATGGAAAGGCCGAATCTGGCAAGAGAGCTTTTGCCCTCTACACGGGCGGCCAAACTCTGCGGAATCTCCACCCTTTCACGAGTGTATGCCAACACGAAACGGTTCGGATGCAACCTGAAGTAGTTATTCGCCGGAACCCGTTCCACTTTTCCGTGTTGCAACGCTACTTGCTCCGGGTCGGCTCTGCCGAGCACAACGGACATTTCGACTCCGCGGGCCGGTTCGTCGGATGTTGTGAAAGTATCCCCCAATTGCAAGTCAACGGATGAAGTCGAAAACATTTCGTCTATTGGCTGAGGATCAATAACCAAAAATCCGGACATCAATGCTTCTTCTATATCTCGCCTGCTGTAAATCATCACCACCAGCCATTCACGACCACAACGTTCTGGTCCTCTTTTGGGACGCGCAGGAATTGCGTGGACTGTATGGTTTCATCTGGGATTTGAATTTTCCAATCCCCGTTGCTGTAATCTCCGACAATGAATGCCTTGAGCCATTTCTCCGTGATGTTGACCGCATAATCTGGCATCCACCCGTGGTACTCCTTACCTCCGATTATGAAGTTGACGGTAGCTTCGTTTGGAAACCAGGCGCTGACTTTTGCATTTTCAAGGTTAATTTTGACACCTTCTGGGGCCTCCCGGTAAGCGGGACGATCCCACTGAACGCTAGGAACAGCCATAATGATTTTTGCCTCCATGTCGGTGCGCAAATAGTAACGACGGCCCTGAACCCCGTCAACGCTCATCCTGTCACCTTTCCTTTACGGGAAAGTGTCGGCCCGCATGGCAGCCGAGCGTCGGACTTGGTTCGACACCCGCAAACGGACGCTCTGCCATTGCGGGAGGTATTCTCGGGGATGCCTTCCTGCCGAAATTGTGGCAGGCGGCTACCGCTCGGTTAGTGCGGCACTACGCTGATTTGCTTGCACGTTGCTTGCAAAAACAAGCCGTTTCGAGTCTGACTCCACTCCGTTCCTACTGCGGTACTACGCTGGTTTGCTTGCACGCCATTTGCAAACCCGGCGAAATTTGCACGCTTCTACTGTGTTGCGCATTCATGCTCAGCCTGACCGTGAGCGCCGACCGGGACGAGTTGCAGTAGATGTTTTACGAATAATGATGCCCCATTGCATTTATCGGCGTGTATAATGCGGCGCATTCCGCTCTTGGAGCCACATGAGGAGCGCGACCATGGCACACGCAGCTGGCATCAGTCCTTCCCAACCGCAAGCTCAGGACGTGGAGCCGCGCACCAAGGGCTCCGTGATGGCAACCACCCTGATCGGGGCGCATGCCTTCGAGCATCTGTACGCTCACAGCATACCCCTGCTGGCGACGGTGATCGCCATCGACCTTGGTTTAGGTGCGCTGCAGGTGGGGATGATCGTCGTGGTGCGGTCCGTGTTTGGCGGGCTGACCAGCGTATCGGGCGGGATCCTGGTTGACCTGTTCCACCACCGGGTGGCCTGGGTGCTGTCGATCAGCACCTTTATGATTGGCCTGGGCTACCTGCTCATGTCCCTTGCGCCCACGTTCGGGTTGATAATCTGCGCGCTGGCCCTGGGTTCCATGGGCAGCGCACTATGGCATCCGCCGGCATTGGGACTACTGGCGCGGCGATTCCCGCAGCGCCGCGGATTGTTCATATCGATGCACCGCTCCACGGGCAGCATCGGAGACGTGCTGGGGCCGATGGTCGCCGGCGCGCTGGTGCTGGGAGCGCTGGCGTGGAGCGCCGGCGAGGCGGAGGACATCGTGACCCAGGGCTGCGGGGCGCTGCCCTTCTGCTGGCAATTACCCTGGCCGGCCATCAGTTGGCGGTGGGTGCTGGGCGTCAGCACGCCGATCATGTTCATCTCCACCGTGCTGATATTCATCCTGTTGCGCAACGCCGGTGGAGAGCGTCCCGTCGGGGTGGACGTGGGAGCGCGCGTCCGCACCAATTGGGCGGGCATGAAGGACGCTTTCCGCGGCACGGGCATGTGGGCCATCTTCACCGTATCGGCGGTGCGCGGCATGGCCGACCGGTCGCTGGTGTTCCTGATCCCGCTGTATCTGACGCAGGCGCTGGGCGCGAACACCTTCCTGGCATCGGCGCACGTCGCCCTGATGGTTGGCCCCGGGATCCTGGCCGGGCCGATGATCGGCGCACTGTCTGACAAAATCGGACGCAGGCCGCTGATCATATTCATCATGGCGTGTACTACGCTGCTGACGCTGGGAATCATCTGGGCAGGACAGTCGCACCAGGTTTACACCTTCTGGATCACGCTCTTCGTCGCGATTTACGGGCTGATGAACTTCTCGGTGAACAACCTGACCCAGGCCGCCGCTGCGGACATCGCCGCCGGCCGTCGTTTGGAGTCCAGCTTCCTCGGATTGATGTGGGGCAACAACACGCTGTTCGGCGCCGTGGCTGCCGTGATGATCTTCGGGCCGGTGGAATGGTTCGACTGGCAGTACGGGTTCTACATCGCGGCGGGGATTTACTTCGTGGGCCTGCTGGTATCGCTGCTGATCCCCGGCAAGCCGCGAGAGCCCGAGGCGGTAACGGTCCCGGCCTGATCGCCTGAATACCTCGCATCACCAGCGTCCGTAGGGGCGGGTTTGAAACCCGCCCCTACAACCGTCCGAACAACGTCCCCAGATGGCACAAGCATCAGCCCAACCCCAGCCGGCATCGGAGGCGCCGCAGGCGCCGGGCCGTCGCACCGGCAATGGCGTGATGGCATCCACGCTGATTGGAGCCCACGCATTCGAGCACTTCTTCTCCAACGCCATCCCGCTGCTGACGACGTTCATCGCCGCCGACATGGGGCTGGGCGCGATACAGGTGGGAATCATTGTTGCGGTACGTTCAGCCTTCGCCGGCATCACCAGCGTGGGCGGCGGGTTCCTTTCGGACCTGTTTCACCACCGGGTGGCGTGGGTGCTGTCGATCAGCGCGTTCCTTTCGGGCATCGGCCTGCTGTTGATGGCGGTGTCGCCGTCGTTCGGATTGCTGCTGTTCGCGCTGGCGTGCGCATCGTCGGGCGCGGCGCTATGGCATCCGCCGGCCCTGGGGCTGCTGGCGCAGCGGTTCCCCAACCGGCGCGCGCTGTACATATCGATGCACCGTTCGACAGGCAGCATCGGCGACGTGCTTGGGCCGATGGCGGCCGGCATCCTGCTGCTGGGCGCGCTGCAGTGGGAGGCGTCGGACGGTCTGACCGTGGGCTGGGAGCTGGGCTGGGATCCAATAGGTTGGCGGATGTGGCTTGCGATCAGCGCGCCGGTGATGATCGTGTCGGCGTTCATCATCTATGGACTGCTGAGGCACGCCGGCAACGCGCCGCCGCTGAATATCAACATAGTCCAGCGGATGCGGCACCAGTGGGACAGCACCCGGGTGGCGTTTCGCGGGACGGGGCTGTGGGCCATCTTCGCGGTGTCGGCGGTGCGCGGGATGGCGGACGGATCGCTGCTGTTCCTGGTGCCGCTCTACATGACGCAGGCGTTGGGGGTCAACTCGTTCCAGGCGGCGGCGCACCTGGCGTTGATGGTCGGGCCGGCCATGGTGACGGCGCCGCTCATCGGCGCGCTGTCGGACAAGGTGGGGCGCAAGTCGCTGATCGTGTTCCTGATGGCCTTTACCACCGTGCTCACGGTGGCGATCCCGCTGGGCGGCCAGCAATATTCGCCGTGGATCACGGTGTGCGTGACGCTCTACGGGTTGCAGCACTTCACGGTGATCAACCTCACGTCGGCGGCAGCGGCGGACGTGGCGGCGCGCTACCGTCTGGAGTCCAGCTTCCTGGGCCTGATGTGGGGCAACAACGTGCTGTTCGGCGCGGTGGCTGCCGTGTTCATATTCGGGCCGATTGAATGGCTGGACTGAGAGTACGGTTTCTTCATCGCGGCCGGGATCTACTTCGTGGGGCTGCTGGCGTCGCTGATGATTCCGGGGGACCGAGGCGGGCCGGAACGGGCGCCGGTCGCCGCTTGATCCGATCAGACGACCGCTATAATGGTTGCAGCCCGTTGGATCGAGAGGTCGCCGATGCTGACGCCGGAGCAGGTCAGAAAAATACAGAGCACAGTCTGGGAGGCCGATCTGGCCCTGGGCCGGCAGGACTATCAGCTGGCGAGCCAGAAAATGTGGGATGCGACGGCGCTCGCCATCAAGTTTGTCGCCGAGGAGCGAGGGTGGCCTCATGCGACATTTGACGATATATATGCCGCCGGACACAAGATCGCGCTGGAACAGGACGATGATTCCGCCGCGGTTTCTGAGCTTAACTTCGCCGAATGCTATCGAGCCAACGCTCAATGGAAAATGTTCGACGATTCGGAAGTGGTGGAAGACTGGAACCTGGCCTCCGGGTTCATTGAAAGGATTCTTGGCCATCCGATCCGCCAACTCTCATGACACCGGGGGAACGAGTCCAAATTGCTCAAGAATTTGTCGCTCTCGCCGATCAATTCTTTGCCACTGGCAATTCCATGGTAGCGGCCGAGCTGTTATGGGGAGCTGTTACCCAGGTCGTGATCGCAATTGCCCTCCAGCGGCGGGAGCCTGTCCAAGATCACCAGCACCGACGGCAAACCATCAGAAATCTCGCCAGAGAGTTGAACGACGATACCATCAGGCGGGACTTCGGTGTGGCCCAGCGATTGCACGCCCACTTCTACCACAATGATATGCCTCAAGACCTGTTGTCCAGCGCCGTCGAAAAAACCCGTGACCTGATCAACCGCCTGCTCCCCATATCCGCATGAGACTATCCCACGCCCGTTCCGCCGGCCTGCTGCTGTTGCTTACCGCCGTGGCGACGGCGGTGTCGGTGATGACGCGGCTGGCGGGCAGCAATGAGCCGCTGGAAGGCGCGCCCGTACAGCTGCCAGTCATTCTGGACCAGGGCCAATACGTGATCTCGGGAGCGGCGCGTACGATCTCCGGGTTTGCGCTGGTGGCAGCGGCGGCGTTTCTGAGGATCGTGATTCGACCGGGGCAACCGGCGCTGGCGGGCACGGCCGCGACCCTGCTGGAGATTTCGGGCGCGGCCACCGCGATTTCCGGCGTGTCGATGCTGGCGTTGGCCGGCGTCATGCCGCAATCTGCGGAGGGAACCGCATCGCTGGCAGCGTGGAGCGGTCCGGGATGGATTGAGGCAGTCGACGGGGCGCGCTGGATCGCCGGCAAGGTGGGCTTCACGCTGGCTGGCCTGGGGCTGATCGCGCTGGGGCCAGTGCAGTGGCGCATGGGCGGCGTGCTCAAAATCAGCGCGGTGGTTGACGTGATTATCGGCGTGGCCATGCTCTTCATCTGGGTGGACGCCGCTACGGTGATGCACCGGGTTTCTGGCATCGCGTTCCTGCTCTGGCTGATCGTCAGCGGCGTGTGGTTGACGCTGGGGCTGATGCAGCCGGCCCGCCGCTGAGCCCACGCAGAGGCGAGGCACGCCGCCCATACGCCGCCATCTATTTCACAGGAGTTTCAACAAATGGCTACCCGAGACGAGAACATTGCCACCGTCCGACGCATCCGCGACGAACTGACGTTGCTGCTGGAGGGCATGGACTACTGCCTGGACTGGAAGGACGGGGATAACTGGTGCGCCCGCGAGGTGCTGTATCACCTGGTGGATACGCCGGAGGGCGGCATCGGCAGCGTGATCGCGGGGGTGCTCAACGGGACACGGGAGGAGGTGCTCATCCTGCCGGACGCCAACAACATGACGCCGGAGCGCATGGCGACCGATATTGCCGAGGCGCTGGCCGGGCCGCTGTCCATCCTGCAGACCGCCGAGGATGCCATCGCCGCCGCGTCAGACGCGGATTTCACCGAGCGGACGGCCATGGCGCACCTGCCGCACCGCGAGGTCCACGAGGCGCGGACTGCCCAATCGTTCATTGACGGCCTGGAGCGGCACTGGGGAGAACACCTGAACCAACTGCGAGCGATTCGAGAGACCCTGGGGGTGTAGGGGCAGCCGGCGGGTCGCCCTGTCGTTTGACACCCCGCCGCCAATGTGGCTATATTCCGGTCATTGATAAAAAAGACCCCAACTGGAGGTAATTGGACATGGCTACACCACGAGGACGAGTCAGCGTCGACGCCGGCAACGTAGGATTCATCGTCCAGCACGAGCTGTGGGACGGCAACGTGCAGGACCACTCTGACCAGGGCGTTGTCATCCTGGTGCAGGTGGGCGACGAGACGGCGCTGCGGTTCAACTGCTTCGACATCGAGAAGAGCTACGTGTACGCGCCGGACGGCAAGAACGAGCAGTACCGGATGGACCAGACCACCGACGGGAATCCGATTGGCTGGTCGGTGCGCACCATGCGCAGCAACCTCGGCACGATGCTGGAAGCCGCCGGATACGCTGATGCCGCTGCCGGGCTGGACATGGGCGCCGTGAACAAGGCCCTGGACGAGGTGGACAGCACTGCCCGGGTCAAGTTCGCCGCCGACCGCAACACGGTCAAGCACAACCGGGGCACGGATATCATCGAGGCTGGCAACATACGCTTCGGGCTGGAGATGCGCCGCCAGGCTTCGGGCGACGGCGGGCTGGCCATCCACGTGCTGAGCGACCTGGCCGGCAACACCGGGCGGGTGTTCACCGAGGAGACCGAGCTGCTGGCGTTCGACTGCTTCCGCGACGAGCCGCACTATCACTACGGGCCGCGGAACAAGAACCACCGCATCTTCTGGGACAAGACCCTGGTTCCCGATCCGCTGGGCTGGTGCCTGGACCAGTTCAAGACGGGCAAGCTGAAGGCCATGATCGAGCGGGCCGGCTACCCCGGCGTTGCCGCCGATCTGGACGAGGACCTGCTCGCGTCAGTCATCCCGCAGGTTGAGCAGCGCGGCCGCGAGATGGAAGCCACGGGGATTCCGGCGGAGGTTACGCCGAACATCGTGCAGTAGGCGCCGTGCAAGACCGAGAACGGTGTAGGGGCGAATGATTATTCGCCCCTACGTTTTTGTTGAATGTCCTTGGTTGACGGTGTCACGTTTCCGATAGAGCGGCATCAAAATCGCCGGCAGTGTGCCAATCCGTTCCGTCCAAGTTCACTGGACAGCCGGCACTCTGTAACCTTTGCGCCAATTCCTGGCGCCGTTGAGTGCGATCATCAAGGCGAATGACATGGCGGCCACCAATATCGCTGAAGGGCCGCAGGCTACCGAGTTCTATCAAGACTGTTCGGTCCGCATCGCGCCCCATCGCCATTCCAGCTTCAAAAATGACGTTAGGTCTCGCTTGTCCGGTTAGTTCAGTCTCATGAGGCGGATCATTGGCAGACACGAATGGCTCACGTAACCTCGCCTCGTCGTCAGGTGTCATCAGAACTACCACAGCCCCGGCTTGTGAAAACGCCGCGTCAAGGATTTCCCCGATATAAGGCGACGCCTTACCGGTTGCCCGCACGGCCTCGTTCCATTCCAAAGGGTGTAAACCTATGGACCGCAAGAATGTAAACAAGGCATCACGAGACTTGTGGTTTCGGCCATGAACGACGAATACTTTTTCCATCGCGGTGGGCGAATTTGTCATCGGACGATTTCCTTCGTCCAGTCTACTAATTTCCTCTTCTCCATACGATTCAATCTCTTCGACCATGGAATGGAGCATCGCCGACGCTCTATTCAAACCGCGCACGTAAGTATTCCTTCTCGTGATTGACGTGCCAGACGCGCGAAAGACAATCGAAGCAAACTCGTCAGCGTATCTCGGGTTATCTAAGGTTCGCCGCAACACCGTCAACGTGTTGCGGTGCCACAGCATGAATTTTTCCGACGCACTATTTAGTTCCCTCAACGCCGGTATTTCATTACGGGATTCTTGCAACTTTGCGATAGTTTGCTCTTTCGTTGGAGCCGTCATTACTTAAACTTCTCTAACACGCTGCCGATTCATACGGTGGCCGGCATCGGTATGTTGAGCGTGGCGTTTGGGTGTGGGAGAGTGTCCTGGGGGAAGGCGGCGGCGGTGGTTTTGATGATTCGGACGGGCCTGTCCGTTTCCAGGTCGATGTCAACGGCCAACAGGTATCCGCCCTCGGGGTCCCGCATAGCCGCCAGCGGTGATATTTCGTCGCACAGGATCGCTCGCAGGCGCGATTTGGTCAACGGGAGGCACACAAATCGTTCCACATGCTGATCGGCATCGCTCCACCAAGCCAGATAGAGGCAACCGTCCGGGTCGCGTTCCAACAGGATGATTGGACCATCATAGTAGTCGAGAACAGTTTTGTATGAAAATCGGCCCCAGGGCAGTTCAGTGAGCGGGGTTCCTTCAATTTCGGCAAGCATGGATACCCATCCTTAACTTCTCGACACTTCGTGCACGACTGTTACTGTGATGGCGGGATCGTATTCTTCAGGTACCCACCAGGTGTGGTGCGAATCGTCATCCCTTGGAGTGTGCAGAATCTGGCCCGCATCGGAGGTCAGCACCAATCGAGCGATCAGGTTTCCAATTCCTCTGAAACGATTGGCACGTTGTATGGCGTCGCTGATGTCGCCCAAGATCGACAACCCCATCGTCTGGCACTGGGTGGTAATGCCTTGTCTGATTCGGGATTCGGCCAGCCTTTGGTTTCTGCGGTACAGGGGCACGAAGTCCGATGGTTCCGGCGGATCATTTGTGACGATGTAGTAATAGACTCCGTTGGCGGGTGAGGATTCTTCTGGAGGACAATTCTCTGGGAAGTCGGCAGGCCAACGCAAAACCATCTATTGCTACCCTTCCTCGCCGATTTTGAGCAGGCTGAGGAACGCTTCCTGGGGGACTTCGACGCGGCCGACGCGCTTCATGCGCTTCTTGCCTTCCTTCTGCTTTTCCAGGAGTTTGCGCTTGCGGGTGATGTCGCCGCCGTAGCACTTTGATAGCACGTCCTTCCGCATGGCGCGGACGGTTTCGCGGGCGACGATGCGGCTGCCGATGGCGGCCTGGATGGGCACCTCGAACATCTGGCGCGGGATGGTGGAGCGGAGTTTTTCGACGATGGTGCGGCCCTGGACGACGGCGTTGTCGCGGTGGCTGATCATGCTGAGGGCTTCGACGGGCGTCTGGTTCACCAGGATGTCGATTCGGACCAGCGGCGCGGCACGGTAGCCCTCGAAGGTGTAGTCCAGGGAGGCGTAGCCC
>JAJDXU010000230.1 GCA_022823105.1 Dehalococcoidia bacterium | reverse complement strand
CTGTTTCTGCCCAACGTGCCCGAGGTGCTCTACACGTGGTTCGGCTTGTCCCTCATCGGCGGCATCGCCGTTACCATCAACACGGCCTACCGCCGCGACGAGATGGCCTATATCCTCAACAACGCGGAGGCTGCGGCCCTCGTCGCACATCAGGACCTCATCGACGTGGCTACTCAGGCCGCCGACATCGCGCCATGCGTGCGGAACCGGCTGCTGGTCGGCGGCGGCGACGCCACTGACGGCTGGAAGGACTACGGCCGGCTGTTGTCCGATGCGACGCCCCTGGAACAACTGCCGCCCGTTTCACCCACCGACATTTCCATGCTGCAGTACACATCGGGCACCACGGGCAACCCCAAGGGCGTACAGGTCACCCACCAGATGTATGTGTCCGCCGGCCAGGGTTTCGCGCTGTGGACCCAGGCCAGCCCCGATGACCGCTTTTTCACCTGCCTGCCCTACTTCCATGCCAACGCCCAGTATTACAGCACCATGGGCACCCTGGCGTCCGGCGCGACCCTCATCGTGCAGGACCGGTTCAGCGCCTCCCGTTTCTGGCAGCAGGTTCGAGACGCTCGCGCCACCGTCGTCAACTTCATCGGCATGATGATGCCCGTCCTCGCGAAGAACGACCCGCAGCCCGACGACCGCGAAAACACCGTCCGGCTGTTCTATGGCTCTCCCGCCTTCTCCCCCGAGTTCCTGTCAGAGTTTGAACAGCGGTTTGGGACCGACATCATCGTCGGTTTCGGAATGACCGAGACCTGCTACGGGACCATCGAGACCATCCGCGGCGAGCGCAGGCCCAATTCGTCCGGCCAGCCCCGGCAGCATCCCGACTCAGCGTTCGACAACGCCGTCCGCATTGTGGACGACTCCGGGGCGCCCGTGCCCAACGGTACTCCTGGCGAAATCACCATTCGCAATCCCGCCACCATGGCCGGATATTGGCGCAACGACGCCGAAACCAGCGCCTCTCTCCGCGACGGCTGGCTGTTCACTGGAGATCTCGGCTGGCTGGACGATGACGACTACCTCTACTTCGTGGATCGGAAAAAGGATGTCATCCGTCGCCGCGGCGAGAACATTTCGTCCCAGGAGGTCGAGGACGTGATCAAGCGGCACGAGCATGTGCTGGACTGCGCCATCATCGCCGTGCCGTCGGAGCTGGGCGAGGACGAAGTCAAGGCTTACGTGACCCCTCGTCCCGGCGAAACCGTGCAGCCCGAAGATGTAATTCACTGGTGCGCCGACAACCTGGCATATTTTAAAGTGCCCCGCTACATCGAGGTCCGCGACGAACTCCCGCGCACGCCCAGCTTGCGGGTGCGCAAGGACGTCCTGCGTCAGGAGCGGGAGGATCTGATCGCAGGCTGTTTCGACCGGGAAGCGGCTGGCATCCAGATTCGCCGGTGATTAGAATATGGACATAATCACCCCGCTTTCAGGAGGCGACTCCCAATGATCAAGATTGAAGCCATATTTCGTCCGGAGCGTTTGAATACTGTGAAGGACGCCCTCAGCGACGCCGGCATCGTCGGCCTGACCGTTACCCAGGTCAGCGGACGCGGCGCCCAGGGCGGCGTGGAAGTCACGGCCGCCCGTGGCCTCGGGACCTACCACATCGACATGCTGCCCAAGGTCAAATTGGAAGTGGTCGTGAACGACGACGATACCGACAAAGCGGTGGATGTCATCCGCACCAACGCCATCACCGGCAACCCCGGCGACGGGAAAATATTCATCCAACCCATCGCGGACGCCATCCGCATCCGCACCGGCGAGCATGGCGCGGACGCCGTTTAAGCGGCCGGCGCTGCTGGGAGCGACCATCATGCCCGAACCACGCTACTGGCTGTTCAAGTCGGAACCGTCCTCCTACTCCTACGACGACCTGGAGTCCGAGGAGGAACAGACCGCCGAATGGGATGGAGTCCGCAACTACCAGGCGCGCAACTTCATGCGCGACGATATGAAGCCGGGCGACTTCGTCCTCTTTTACCACAGCAATGCCAAGCCGCCCGGCGTTATCGGCACCGCCCGCATCGTCCGCGAAGGCTACCCCGACGATTCTGCCTGGAACCCCGACTCCCGCTACTACGACCCCAAGTCGGATCCGGCCAGCCCGACGTGGATGATGGTGGACATAAAGGCCGAACACCGCTTGCCCAGGTTCATCAGCCTGAACGAACTCAAGGCCAACCCCGCGCTGTCTGAGATGCTGGTCACCAAGCGCGGCCAGCGCCTGTCCATCCAGCCGGTCACCCCGGAGGAGTGGGCTGAAGTCCTGGCGATGGCGGAACGCCCGGCGGACTGAACGTCCACCGGCGTCAGCAATGTGCAGGGGCGGGTTTGAAACCCGCCCCAATTCCTTCTCAAGGTTGCCGTCGTTCCATCACAGGGCCCCGCTGATGGAAATGTCCAGCAGCGCGGGCCGGCCGCTTTCAAACGCCCTGGTCACTGCAGGCGCGATCTCCGCGGGATCGTCGATTCGTTCGCCGTGGACTCCCATAGCCTGCGCCATCATCGCCAAATCCAGTCGGTTGGCGAAATCCATGCCGACGTAGTCGCTGTCCCGTTCCCGATCATCCAGCATGTCCCGCAGGTAAACCTCCATGTTCACCTTGAGGATGCGGTAAGCCTGGTTGTTGCAGATCGCGTAAACCACCGGGATGCTGTAGCGACTTGCCGTCCACAACGCTTGCACGGTGTACATCGAGGCCCCGTCGCCGACCACCGCCAGCACCGGCCGGTCCGGATGCGCCAGCTTCACGCCCAGCGCGCCCGGCATCGCCCAGCCCAGCGCTCCGCCTCTGATACCATATATGTCGCCGGGCTTCTCGAAATCGAACGCCCGGTTCACCGCCGGGCGCGAGGTAACGGCCTCGTCCGCGATGATGGTGTCCGCTGGGACCGCCGCGGCCAGCTCGTGCATCATCCGCTCCACGGGCATCGGGCGGCTCTCCCAGTTGGCCTTGATGCGTTCCTGGTAACGTGCGTGGTCCCGCTCTCGGCCGGCCGCGAGGGTGGCGGCCCGGGTCGCCGCCGCTTCCCGCTGGCTCCCTGTCATCGCGCCGTCCAGCGACTCGGCCAGGTCGGCCATTCCGGCGGCCGGGTCGGCGAGCATCCCCACCTCCGTGGGGTAGCTCTTCTCGATCTCCCAGTAGTTGCTGTCCAGGTGGATCAGGCGCGCGTCCGGTTTGAGGAACGGCACGTCCACGTAGAGGAAAGACGCGAAAACGTCCGTCCCGACCGCCAGCACGACGTCCGCGTTTTCAAACTGCCGCGCCGTAGCCGGGCTATTTAGGTTCAGCATCCCTCCCCACTGGGGATGCGCGGTTGGGAAATTCACCTCGGAATATGAGGTGGCAACCACCCGTGCGCCGGTTTGCTCCGCCACCTGCACCACCTGTTCCACCGCACCGGCCTGCGCCACCCGGTCTCCCACCACGATCACCGGGTTCTCAGCCGACGCCAACAGTTCGGTCGCTTTGGCGACGGCGTTCGCATCGGGACGTATTCGGAAATATCCCTCCGACGACGGCGCAACGTCAAACTCGATCTCCTCGTCCAGCGTGTTCCACGGGAACGACACGAAGACCGGCCCCGTCGGAGGCGTTTTCGCCTCCTTGAACGCCCGGCGAATCGCCACCGGAATGTCCGACGCATGGCGCACTTCGACGCTCCACTTGGTGTACTGCTCCGTCATCTCCACCAGGTCTCCTGACAGAACCGGTTCGGTGATGAGCATCCGGGTGTCCGAATTGCCCGCCGTCAGCACCAAAGGAGTCCCGCCTCGGAACGCGTTGTAGAGCCCGCTGATGCCGTTGGCCAGGCCCCCGGCGATGTGTATGTTGGCGAACGCCGGTTTGCCCGTCGCCCTCGCGTAACCGTCCGCCATCCCCACCGCCGTACCCTCCTGCAGCGCCTGCACGTACTGGAGTTGCGGGTAGTCCTGCAGCCCGTCCAGGAAGGGCGTTTCGCTGGTGCCGGGGTTGCCGAATATGTATTCGACCCCCTCAGCCACCAGCATCTCCGCCAATGCATGCTTCCCAAGCATTCGCGCCATTATCAATCTCCTCTCATCTGTACAAATTGCAGGGGCGAATGATCATTCGCCCCGTCCAGCGTCCTTGATCCGTTTACTGGTAAATCATCCACTCCAGCAGGTTGTTGTCCGGATCGCGGGCGTAGAGGCTCACCGCAGGCAGAACTCCCCTTTGCCTCGCCCCCTTGCGGGGACCTGGCCCGCGCACCACCTCGACGCCCGCCTCCGCCAGCATCTCCTGGCAAGCCTCCACGGTCCCGTTCCAGACGAAGCAAATGTCGGTGCACCCGGGCACCGCGGTGGGCCCTCGATAGTCTGCCAGGTATCCCTCGGGGTGGACGTTGATCTTGGAATCACCCACCTGGATGGAGAAAATGTTCGCGGTACCGGCCCGCCACTCCTCCTCGTCGTTGATGGCGAAGCCCAGTTTCTTGTAGAACGCCATCAAACGTTCGGCGTCGGCAGTGGGCATCGCGATATGGTCAATTCCAACCGTGGACATGCTGAATTCCTCCGTCCCAGTGCTCTATTCGTAAATCATCCATTCCAGCAGGTTGCCATCCGGGTCGCGCGCGTACAGGCTCAGGGATGGAGCCGCTCCGCGATCGCGCCCTCCGGTGCGGGCCACCGGACCCTGAATCACGTTAACGCCGGCCTCCGCCAGCATCTCCTGGCATTCTTCAACCGTTCCATCCCAGACGAAGCAGATGTCCGTGCAACCCGGCACCGCGGTCGGCCCCCGCAGGTTCGCCATAAACCGCTCCGGGTGCACGTTGATCTTGGATTGCCCGATCTGGATGGAAAACATCCTGGCGGTGCCGGCCCGCCACTCATCCTCGTGGTTGATGGCGAAACCGAGTTTCTTGTAGAACGCCAACAACCGTTCGGCGTTTGCAGTGGGCATCGCGATGTGATCTATGGAAACTGTAGGCATGATTGACTCTCCCGGAAATCTCGCCGGATTGTACACAGCAGGCCCGCCAATCGGGCGCGGCTATCCTACGCGGCCGGCGCTCCCTGCAATGCGCGCAGGCTGGAGAGGACTATTGCCCGGGTGCGTTCGGCAGCGTCGTTCGTCATCAACCCGTGCTCCGCTCCGGGAATCACGTGCAACTCAGAGTGGGGAATCTGCGCGTGCAGGCTGTGGCTGCACTCCACGGGTATGCGCGAGTCAGCGTCCCCATGCACGATGGTGACCGGCATCTTCAGTTCTCCCAGCCGGCTCTCCAGCGAATCGCCGATGTCAACGTACGCCTGATGCGTGGCGGCGATTCCGTCCAGGCGTCCCAGGTTCTCCTGCACCAGGCGGGCAAAACGCGCCGGGTCATCGGTGGCCATCTGCGGGAACCGGTCCGACAATCCCCGCTCGACCGCTGCCGACCGACCTTCCGTCGCCATCCGTTCCTTGAGCCTGCGCAACTCCTGCCGGCGCACCTCGCGTTGTGCTTCCTGGGAGTACGACATGGTGTTGATCAGGATCAGCGACTCCGTCATATCCGGATTGTCCAGCGCAAACTGCGTTGCTATCGGTCCGCCCGCCGACGAACCCAGCACGTGCGCCTTCGCGATTCCCAAATGCGCCAACAGGTCCCGCAGATCCACCGCGCAGTTGGGCATGTCGTACCCGTCCGGCGGCGAATCGGACTCTCCGCAGGCGCGCCGGTCGTAGAAAACGCACCGGTACTCTGCGGACAGCGCGTCCGCCTGCCTGTTGATCGTGTCTTTGCTCCCGTCGCCGCCTCCCAGCCCACCATGGATCAGCGCCAGCGGGGGCGAATCCTCGGAGCCAAACACGGAGTAGTGCATCCGGTAACCGTTGATGTCTGCAAACGGCATTTCCCTAACCTCGTAATCATCAAACTGCGCCTCAATATAGGCGACTGTGCCGACCCTGACAATGCCCACGGTGGCGTCGTTACTCCGGCACGCGATCGCCGTGGTCAGCCGCTCTGATGCTCAAATCCGGCCGACCCGTCCGCGCCGTATGCTAAAATGTCGCCCCGATACGGTAGGTATGACGACCCAGAATCACATCTACTTCGACCACGCCGGCACCACGCCCATGGACGAGCGCGTGCTGGAGGCGATGCTGCCATATTTCACTCGGCTGTACGGCAACGCGTCCAGCGTCCACACCGTCGGTCAGGAGGCTCGGCACGCCCTTGACGTCGCCCGGGAGCGTGTCGCCGGCGTCCTCAACTGCCGCAACCGGGAGGTCGTCTTCACGAGCGGCGGCACCGAATCTGACAACGCCGCCATCCAGGGCGCCGCTTACGCCCTCGAGCAGACCGGCAAGCATGTGATCGCTGCCGCCTCCGAGCACCATGCTGTGCTGCACGCCTGCGAAGTGCTGGAAGATCGTGGATGGCGGATCACCCGCTTGCCCGTGGACGATTACGGCCTCGTCGATCCCCGGCGCGTTTACGACGCCATCACGGAAACCACCACCGTCGTTTCCATAATGTACGCCAACAACGAGATCGGCACCATCAACCCCATCCCCGAGATCTCGGCCGCCGTGAAGCAGCGTGCCCAAGAACTCGACCGCACCATAGTGATGCACACGGACGCGGTGCAGGCCGCGGGGTTCCTGGACCTCGACGTCCGGCGACTGGGCGTGGACATGATGAGCCTCTCGGGGCACAAGTTCTACGGGCCCAAGGGAGTCGGCGTCTTGTTCATCCGCCGCGGTGTTCCCTACCTGCCTTTGATCACCGGTGGCGGCCAGGAGCGCGAGCGACGTTCCGGCACCGAAAACATCGCCGGGATTATCGGCTTGGCAGCCGCCCTCGAGCTCGCTGAGGCCCACCGCGATGAAGTCAGCGAACATTGCCGCAATCTCCGCGATCGAATCATCCACGAGATCGTCAGCCGAATACCCAACTGTGTGCTCAACGGGCATCCCACTGAACGGCTGCCCAACAACGTGAACTTTTCCTTCGAGGGCGTCGAGGGCGAACCCATTCTCCTCGGCCTGGACCTCCAGGGCATCGCGGCCAGCAGCGGCAGCGCGTGCAGCAGTGGCTCCCTGGAGCCGTCCCACGTGCTGCTGGCCCTCGGGCAAACCGCGGACCTGGCGCGGGGATCATTGCGAATCACCCTGGGCAAGCAGAATACCGACGCGGAAGTTGACCGCCTATTGTCCGTGCTGGTCAGCCTGATCGACGAACTGCGCCAGCTGCCCACCCTTTCCGGAGCCGCCGATGACTAGCGGTCAGGTCAGATCGTTGGGCGTGCGATGGGTGGTTGCGGCAATTCTGGTGGCGCTCGTTCTCGCGCTGCTCCTCGGCGCTTGTTCGTCCCAGTCTCCCAACATCGGGCGCTACTACAAGGGACGTGTCCTGCACATCAGCGTGGCCGACCTGGAACGCACCGATGAACTACGCTGGACCACGTCCACTCGGGCGCCGCGGCAAGGCGTCACCGACGAGGACTTCTTCCGCCTCGTACCTGAGTCCGCAGAAAACGAACTGATCCTTTTGCGCGTCAGGGTCGAAAACCACACCGCGACCAGCGCTATCGTCAATGTCAATCATGAGGCAGCGCAACTCCGGGATTTCCTGCAGGGCCGCTACTTCCCCATCGACGTGAGCGACCGTGCGCAGGACGCCGGCGTACCAGAAAGCGCGCAAGACCGTTGCAACGTACCCGTGAATCCCGACGACCACACCACGTGCGTCAAATTCCTCTGGAACCCCGTGTTCGCCGAGCCCCAACCCGATGGCGAAACCAAGTTCGTGGAACGCGCCCAGGAACTGCCCAAGGGAACCGGGTTGGACGGCTGGATGGTCTTTGAGGTGCCCAAGGACACCCAGATCCGTTCCTTCCGATGGGCGTCTGGAGACACAATCTCCATTGATTTCTGATCAACGACGTTGTCCAACGGCGTCTTGACTGCCTTTGGTCTCCTGCGCGTAAGAGCGCCGACTCGCTCGTTACTCGAAAATGTCAGCGGCGCAACCAGTGGGACCACCGGGCCATCCGCCACCCCCTCCCGTGGGCCGGCGGATCTTCCACCTGGTCGCGGCGTCCGGCACGACCCTGCTATCCCTGGCGATTCCCCAACATCCCTACATGTTTCTGATCGGCGCCGGCGCTCTGTTCGGTTTGGCGGTGGAGGCCAGCAGGTTCCGCGTCGGTCCCCTCAACCGGCTGTTCATGCTGGTGTTCGCCCCAATCCTCAAGGAGTCTGAAGTCTCGGAAATCTCCGGCGCCACGTGGTTCCTGATTGCCGCCTTTTTCACGTTCTTCTTCTACGGGCCGGAGATCGCCCTGCCGTGCCTCCTGTTCGTGGCAATTGGAGACCCTGCGGCCGCCCTGGTTGGTGGTCAACTTCCGGGTCCGAGGTTCTGGGGCAAATCCCCCGGCGGCATCGTCGCTTTCATCGCCGCCGCTCTCGGGATGTGGGCCATCGTATGCGCCGCCGGCTACGGCTCGTGGTCGCTGGCGGTGGCAGTCACCGCCGTCGTGGCATCGCTCGTGGAGTTCACGCCCACCCCGGTGGACGACAACCTCACTGTCCCTCTCATCGGGGGCGGCGTGATGACCCTGGCGATCAGTCTGGGCCTGTAGGCTATCGAATCCGTCAGGCCTCGCCGCCGTCGTACTCCAGCACTTCCGCTCGCTGCCTCTGGAAGTTGAGGTAGGCTGCCCGGGACATGGCCGGCCGGAATGAAGACGCCACCTGGCGGGCATTCTTGGCGTTGTCCGCCAGCAGGTCGATCACCGACATCGCCATGATCTTGGCCGGGTTAACCACCGCCTGCCGGTAATCCGTGACCAGGTATTCGGAACTGTGTCCTGGCCCTTCGGCTCCACCCGTGTACGGGTGGATCGACGGCACCAGGTGGCTCAGATCACCCATGTCCGTGGAGCCGCCCCGGTTGCGCGACGGTGGCATGATCAGCACCTTGTTCTCATCCAGGAGCCCCACCGCGTTGGACCGGAATATGTCCATCAGGTTTTGGTCGTGACGCATTGGCAGGTAGCCTGGAATGTTGGTGATGGACACCGACGCTCCCACGGCCAGCGCCCCCGCTCGGAAACACCGGTCCACGATGTCCGAGTTGCGCACCACAGCCTCCGGCGACCCTGACCTCACCCGCCACTCCAGCCTCACGTCTGCCGGCACGGCGCTCACTGCCTCCCCGCCCTTGGTCATGATCCCGTGGATGCGTACGGTGTCCTGCTCCCGGTACACCTCACGGTTCGAGTTGATGGCCTGAAGCGCGAACGTGGCGGCGTTGAGCGCATTGATGCCCATGTGGGGCGCGGCGCCTGCGTGGGCTCCCCGACCCGTGAAACGCACATATTTCACGACGTGCCCGTTGCTCGTGCCGCCCATCGCGAAACGGTGCGCGCCCATGTCGCTCGCCGTGTGGCACATCATGGCGATGTCCACGTCGTCGAACTCGCCCAGCTTGATCAACTCCTGCTTGCCGCCCAGGAACTCGATCTTGCCCTCGGATCTGAGGTCCAGCCGGCGCGCCACCTCGATGAACTCCTCGGCGGGAACCGCGAACGGGACGATCTCCCCGCTCAACTCACCAATCACTTCAGGTTGCATCAACCCGGTCACTGCTCCCAGCATCATCCCGATCTGGCAGTGATGCCCGCAGGCGTGGGCCGCGCTGGTGTCTTCGGCAGCGTGCGGGTGCCCGTTCACTATCAGGCTGTCCAGCTCTCCGATGATGGCGACCCGCGGCCCGCTGCCGTTCCCACCCTTCACTTCGCCCTTGAGCCCGGTCAGCGCCAACCCGGCCCGGAATTTGATTCCCATCTTGGCGAACTGCTCCGCCACCACCCGCGCCGTACGGTATTCGCTGTAGCCCGGCTCCGGGTGTTCCAGGATGTCCTTGGAAATCCCGATCAGCTCATCCGCGTGTCTTTCGATGGCGGCGCAGGCCGCCTGCTTCAGTTCTTGTACAGTCGCCATGTCCGGGTACCGCCAGGTCGTGTTCGTTTATCCTTATCCTTCGGTGTACGATTCTTCGGCGGCCAACGTGCGCATGAAGCTGACGTATTCCCGCGACGTCATGTCCGCCCGGTGGTTCGCCACCACGCCGTTAGCTTCGCTGGCGCCGTCCGCCATCAGGTCAATGACGGTGGCCGTCATCGCCTTGGCGCCCGTTATCACCGCCAACTGGTAGTCCTGTATCACGTAGTCGGCTCCGTGGCCTATGCCCGTGGCGCCGCCCACGTATGGGTGCAGCACCGGCATGATCGCGCTCACGTCTCCCATGTCCGTGCTACCCGTCCGGTGCGGATTCCAGCCCACGTTGTCCGACCCCACCAGCGTCTCGGCGTTGGAGCGGAATATCTCCTGCATCCGCCCGCTCTGGTTCATGGGCAGGTAGCCTGGGATGGTCTGGATATTCACGGTCGCCCCCACCGCCATCGCTCCGGCGCGCAACGCCCGATCGACTTTGCGGTTGGCGTCCTTGATGGCGTCGAGAGTCTTTCCGCGCACGAAAGTCTCCATGCGCACGTCCGCCGGCACCGCCGAAACTGCCTCGCCGCCCTTGGTGATGATCGGGTGCACGCGCACCGTGTCCGTGTCAAGGAACGTTTCCCGGTTGAAATGTATCGCGGTCATCGCCAGCGTTGCGGCGTTCAGCGCGTTGATGCCCAAATGCGGCGATCCGCCGGCGTGTGCGCCCTTCCCCACAAACTGGATCTTCTTCGCTACCGTGCCATTGTTCGTGCCCGTGGTTGCCAATTGCTTTTCGATGGGGGTGCTCGTGGTGTGCATCATCATGGCCAGGTGCACGTCGTCGAACTCCCCCAGCCTGATGAACTCGGGCTTGCCACCCAGGAACTCGATCTTGCCCTCACGCCGCAGGGCGTCCCGGTACTCGATCTCGATGTATTCCTCCGCCGGCACTGCCATGGGAACGATACGCCCGCTGAGATGCGGCAGCACGTCGTCCTGCATCAGCGCCATCGTGGAGCCAAGCATCATCGCGATCTGGCAGTGGTGTCCGCATGCGTGGGCCGCTCCCGTTTCGGCGCTGGCGTGGGGGTGTTCGTTGACGATCAGGCTGTCCAGTTCTCCCATGATCGCCATGGTGGGCCCTTCGCTCCCGCCGATGATCTCGCCCCGCAGACCGGTCATGCCCAGCCCGCTCCGGAACGGCACGCCCATCTCCCCGAACTTTTCGCCCACGAGGGCCGCAGTTTTGAATTCGCGGAAACCTGGTTCCGGGTTGGTCAGGATCTGCTGCGACAGGCGCACCAGCTCGTCGGCCCGACGGTCAATCTCGGCGAACGCCCGGTCCTTCAACTCCGCCTTGGTGGGCATCTCGTACACTCCCGTGTCGCAATGATCGCGGTGCTTATCACCGCGCTCGCCGATACTAACATAACCAACCCCGCGTGCCTATTGCGACCCGACACGGTCGTACGCGCGGCGTGGAGTCTCAGCGGCATGTTGACACTGGCCATTGCCGCTCAGCCCCGGTCTCGATCACCTGCCCTGGGTGCGTGTGTTTTCTCGCGGACGTTCATGGGTTCCCGCCTTCGTTGGGATCATTCCGGCGCGAGGTCTTGTATCCGTGTGAGCTGCGCGCCGTGCGCTAGCGCTGAAGTACTTTGACAAGTTGCGCCCTCGAGCCATAATCACGCCCGCCGCCGCGGACATCCCGTACCGTCGGGTTCCGCAGCAGGTCGGGAGCCGTGTGACCGAACACGTCGAAACCGCCATGCGACGAAATGACGCCCTCCGCGATTTTGCGCGAGTGGTTGTGGTCGGGACCAGTTGCTCCGGCAAGTCAACGCTGGCGCGGCGATTGTCCAGGGTATTGGACGCTCCCCACATTGAGTTGGATACCATCAACTGGACACCGGGCTGGCAAACTCGTCCGTTGGATGAGTCCCGCCAACTGGTCCGGAACGCCGCTTACGCGGATCGGTGGGTGATGGACGGAAACTATGGTTTCGTCAGGGACATCGTTTGGGCAAGGGCAACCGCCGTAATCTGGCTCAACTATCCGCTTCGCGTGGTGTTGTGGCGCGCCTGGTCGCGTACGACCAGGCGCGTCCTCATGCGGGAGGAATTGTTCTCCGGCAACCGCGAGAGCTTCCGTCGGTCGTTCCTCAGCCGGGAATCCATCATCCTTTGGGCCGTTTCCAGTCACCGTCGCGTGCGCCGGGAGTACCGGCGGATTATTGACGACGGCACATATCCCCACCTGCGCATCGTCGAACTTCGAGGCCCCGCTCAGGCCGATGCGCTACTCACGTCTCTCTGCAATCCGGCTGTGTATTGATCCGCTGTCCCCCTTGATGACAGGGTTTCCGATTTCCGCCGGACGGCCCAGCCCGCGAGTCTTGGCGTAGGGCTCTACAGCGTGCCGCATTCGGGGTGAACGCTCCTTATTGCCCTCAACCATCGAACCGCCGGTTCCGCGCGTTCATTCTCACCTCCGGCCGGTCCGGATATGTGTCCGTTGGTCTATAATTGCGCCATGCCTCTCCGAATCGTCGTCGCTCCCCAGGCCTTCAAGCAGAGCATCGCCGCCCGCGCAGCCGCGATCGCCATCCAAAACGGCGTGCTGAGCGCCGTTCCCGTTGCTGAACCCGTCCTGCTCCCGGGCGCCGACGGCGGCGACGGGACCCTCGCTGCCCTAATCGACACCACCAGAGGGCGATATTTCACCGCCTACGTGACGGGCCCGTTGGGAGAAACCGTGTCGGCCCAGTGGGGAGTCATGGGCGACGGGCAGACCGCCGTCATTGAGATGGCTCTGGCATCCGGCCTGGCCTTGATCCCTGACGATCGTCGCGACCCGCGAACCGCCACCACCTACGGCACCGGCCAGCTCATGCGCGCCGCCCTCGACGCCGGTTATACGCGCATCATCGTAGGCCTCGGCGGCAGCGCCACCAACGATGGCGGAACCGGCATGGCCTCGGCTTTGGGCGTTCGCCTCCTCGATGCGTCCGGCGACCCTCTCCCGCCCGGTGGAGCGGCATTGGCCAACCTCCGCGCCATCGACACATCCGGGCTGCATCCCGGCATCCCGCACGCCACCATTGTTGGCGCGACTGACGTCACCAACCCGCTGTGCGGCGACACCGGCGCATCGGCCATCTTCGGCCCTCAAAAGGGCGCGACGCCGGAGATTGTCCAGGAACTCGACGGTTGCCTCGCCAACCTTTCCCGGGTCATTCAATCTCAACTCGGCCTGAACGTCGCTGACATTCCGGGCGCTAGCGCCGCCGGCGGACTCGGCGCCGGCCTCATCGCTTTCGCCAACTGCGAACTCCGCTCCGGCATCGACATGGTGTGCGATGCACTGGACTTCGATGCCAACGCCGCCAATGCCGACCTCGTGATCACGGGTGAAGGCCGCGCCGACCGCTCCACAGCCTTCGATAAAGCTCCGGTCGGCATTGCCCGTCGCAGCGCGGCCCTGGGCGTCCCCACGCTCCTGCTCGCCGGCAGCCTGGGCGAGGGTTACGACGCTCTGTACCAGCACGGAATCGATGCCATCATCCCCATCGCCGAAGAACCTGCGACCCTGGAATCCAGCCTGCGGAACGGCGCGGAACTTCTGGAACGCGCCGCCGAGCGCGCCGTCCGCCTCTATGCCCTGGGCGCAAATCGCTGATGGCGGGTTTCACCCTGCAGACCGCCCAATGGCTCCCTCGCGCGCCCGGTGACATCTTCCACTTCTACGCCGACGCTTTTCGCCTGGAAGAGTTGACCCCTCCGTTTTTGCGCTTCCGGGTCGTCACCCCGCCTCCCATTGAAATGCGGGCCGGCGTCGAAATCGATTACCGATTGCGATTGCACGGTTTGCCCCTCAAGTGGCGCAGCCGAATCACGGCTTGGGATCCGCCCCATCGGTTCGTCGACGAGCAGATCCGGGGACCCTACCGTCGCTGGGTCCACGAGCACCGGTTCACCCCGCGGGATGGCGGAACTCTGGTGGAGGACTTAGTCGAGTATGATATGCTCGGCGGCCGGTTGGCGGATCGCCTGCTCGTTCGCCGGGACCTGCGCCGTGTGTTTGATTACCGCCAAGAGCGGCTGGCCCGGATATTCGGCTGACCGCGACTAGTTGACCCGCTCTCGCACGAAATTCACCACGATCCCCGCCAGTTCTATCGCCCGCTCCGCGTCCACATCGTCAAACGCCTCGGCTGGGATGCCGCTCGGCAGATACTGCGGGTAGCGAGTGATGTCGTAGTACTTGTCCAACTGGCGGGCCTCTGCCTTGATCGTGTCGAAGAACATTTCGAAAATCTTCGCGTCCTCGCACAGGTCAATCAGCGATGTGCCCCAGACGTCCTCGGCGCCCCGGCGGTACAGGTACGCCTTGACCGCCTTTTCGGCGGCCTGCTGGCATAGAAAACAGGCCAGGTTGTAGCGTTCTCCCTGGCGGTTGAACAACGCGTCGTCAAGGTCGCGCTCGGCCTGTCTGAACCAGCGAGCGCCATCCGCAGCGAAATCAGGCATCAAATACCACCCGTCCTTGTTTGCACGCCGCGTAGAGCGCCGGCATCGTTTCCTGGAGTTGTTCGAATTCCTCCGGCGTGTACACCTGGTAGGTCATGCCCACCTGCGCATCCAGGTGGTACGAGAAAAAATCTGCCCGCCTTCCGAACGGCCGGTCCGTGTCGTGAACGAAAATGAAATCCAGCGTGCTCGACGGCGAGATGTCCCCGCTGACAAAGTCGCCGATCAGGATGGCCTTCTCGATCCCCAGCGTGGGGAACACATCGGTACTCTCCGCCAACTGCTGCTCCAGCATCTTTCGGCGAAACTGGATAAACCCTACTCGCATCGGCATCCTGCTACTCCTCGTCCAGCAGCACCATGTGGACTTCCCGCGGCCCATGGACCCCTACCACGATGGTCTGCTCAATGTCGGCGGTGCGGCTGGGACCCGTGATGAAATTCAAGTAGCTGCCCATGTCCGGGTTCCCGCGCTCCCCATTCCGGTGGAACTCCAGCCGCCGGAGCGCGAACAGGTCGTCCAGCGTCCCAATCATGTCCTGCGGCCGCACGATGGCCACGTGCATCGGCGGCACCACCGACACCAACCGGCTCAATCCTCGGCTTGGCAGCACGATCACCGAGCCCGTCTCGGCGATGGCGTAGTCGGCTCCCGTGATCCCCATCGACGACTCGGCGAGCCGTCGCCGTACGTCCTCTCTCGCGCCCGGGCTGTCGTATACTGCCGGCCAACACAGCGCGCCGACGCCGGCCAACGCGGCATCCACGGGGACGGTATCGAACACGGGCTGCTCCGAACGCGCCACCGATGTCGCACCCAGTCTCCGGGCCAGCGACACGACATAATCCAGGGCGTCCTCGGCTCCCGTGCAACGGGTCACGTTCCATCCCCGAAGGGCGGCCGTTTCCCCCAATCGGCGCGATATTTCCGGCAGCTCATCGGCTATCCTTTGGCGCACCTCAATCGCCCGCTC
This sequence comes from Dehalococcoidia bacterium, assembly GCA_022823105.1. Lineage (GTDB taxonomy): Bacteria > Chloroflexota > Dehalococcoidia > Lucifugimonadales > UBA3495 > Bin87. The sequence goes on along the minus strand of JAJDXU010000230.1, from coordinate 2,568 downwards.
TTCCAGCGTCGGCAGGTCATCGGTCAGTGGCCCGTACAGGTTCGATGGCGGTTCATCGGACCGGCCCAGCGCATCACGCACCGACGCCAGGAATTCGCTCGATGGGATACCCATTGAGGACGTCATTTTGATCGTCTCAGTTTGGATGGGATACCCATTACCCAATACATGGCTCTCATCAGTTGCCCCTGGACAACTCGTCGCGCCACCGGTCGCGGAAGCTGCGCTCCGCCGGGACCGGCAAATCCCGGGTTTGAGTCCACCGGGAGATCAACGGCAGCCGAGTCGGCCCGATCTTTCCGCCTCGAGCCAGCGGCCTGGACACCATTCGCCCCATCGTTCGCCCCAGCCTCAGCAGCCAAGGACTCGACATAACATTCGCGAAACCCCGGGCCAGCAGCCGGTCGGTGTCAGAGGCCGTCCGCTGGGTTTCGTCGTTGCTCTCCGCCTGTTGGCTTCGCAGGTGCAGCAGCATCCTCGGGATGTTGATCTGCACCGGGCAGGCGTCCCGGCACGCCCCGCAAAGCGTCGACGCATTGGGCAGGTCCTTCGCCTCCGCGACTCCCACCAACCCCGGCGTGACAATCGAACCAATCGGCCCCGGATACACCCAGCCGTACGCATGCCCGCCCACCCTTTGATAGATCGGACACACGTTGAGACAGGCCCCGCACCGGATGCAGTACAGCGACTCCCGCAGCGCCGGGTCCCGCAACAGCCTGCTGCGTCCGTTGTCCACGATAATCAGGTGGAATTGCTCGGCTCCGTCCTCATCATCGGACCGCTTGGGCCCCGTCACCATGCTCACGTACGACGAAATGCGCTGTCCGGTGGCCGAGCGCGGCAGCAGTCTCAAAAACACCGCCAGGTCCTGCAGCGACGGGATCACCTTTTCCATACCAGCGAGCCCAACGTGGATGCGCGGCGCGGAGGTGCACAGCCTCCCGTTTCCCTCGTTGGTGATGATCACCAGCGACCCCGTCTCCGCTACCAGGAAGTTTGCCCCGCTGACTCCCATATCCGCTTCCAGGAACTTTTGACGCAGGGCCACCCGCGCGACCCTGGCCATCTCTTCGATGTCCTCCGAGTAGGGCACGCCCAACTGCTCGGCGAATAACTGCGCCACCTGCCCGCGTGTCTTATGCAGCGCCGGCGCCACCAGGTGCGAAGGCGTCTCTTCCGCCAGCTGAATGATGTACTCGCCCAGGTCGGTCTCGAAAACGTCGATGCCCTGAGCTTCCAGCACGTGGTTGAGCCCCAGTTCCTCCGAGACCATCGACTTGCTCTTGGTGATCGTGCGCACGCCGTTTTGCCGCGCGATCTCCGAAACGATGGCGTTGGCTTGCTGTGCGTCCCTGGCGAAATGCACCTGGCCGCCGGCGGACTGCACGTTCCGTTCCAGCATCGCCAGGTAGTAATCCAAGTGCCCGATTGTGTGCTCCTTGATACTGCGGGCCTGCTCGCGCCATCCCTCCCAGACCTCCTCCGACACCTCTGCGATGGCCTCGCGCCGCGTTCCGTCGAACCCGCTGCCGGCCCTCCGCAAAGCCTGGCGCAGCTGAGCGTCCTTCACCGCCGCCTGCGATGCGGGAACGAACTGCCGGGTCGCCACCTCCGCCATCGTTCAGCCCTGCTCCGAATCCAGGATCTGCGCGATGTGCCGCACCGAAACCGGCAGATTCTGCCGACTCACGGCTCCCCCGATGTGCATCAGGCACCCCATGTCGCACGCCGTGATGGTGTCGGCACCGCTCTGCCGTATCGCCGCCAGCTTGTCCGCCAGCATCTCCTCAGATATGTGCGGGTACTTGACGGCGAACGTACCTCCGAACCCGCAGCACTGCTCGGCGTCAGGAAGCTCAACCAAATCAACGTAGTCGCACCCAGACAAGAGTCGTCGCGGACTCTCCCTCACCCTCATCTCCCGTAGCAGGTGGCAGGACGGGTGATACGCCACTTTCTGACTGCCCTCCGGCCCGTCATCCTGCGCTCGGTCCACTCCAAGCACGTCCGTCAAAAACTCCGTGAACTCATACACGCGCTCGCCCAGGTCCACCGCTCGCGCCAGCATTTCCGGATCGTCGGCGAACAGGTCCTCATAGAAGACGCGCATCATCGCCCCGCACGAACCTGACGGCACCACCACGTACCCGGAACCTTCCAGGGCATCCAGCGTGCGAGTTGCCAGCTTCCTCGCGTCCTGCGTGAACCCCGAGTTGTACAGCGGCTGCCCGCAGCAGGTCTGCCCATCCGGAAAATCAACCTCCACCCCGTATCGATGCAGCACTCGCACCACGCTCACGCCCACCTCAGGATAAAGCTGGTCGATGATGCAGGTAACGAAAAGGGAGGCCCGCACGGGCGGCGGCTGGCTCAAATCACTCTCCAATGTGAACGCGCGGCAAGGTTAGCAGAGCCACCATGTCCTGTCCATCCGGTCCATTTTGGCGGTATCATGTCTGCAACCCATCGCCTGCGGAGGCCTGGAGCGCATGGCCGAAGAACTCTCCCGCATCACTCGTCCGTCTGCCGGGAACTACCAGGGCAAGCGCAAACTGCTCCTGGTCC
>JAJDXU010000242.1 GCA_022823105.1 Dehalococcoidia bacterium | reverse complement strand
TAGCAGCGATGGCCGGACCGATCCCACTCTCGTAAGCATCGTTCATGCTCGGGTCGAACCACATGGCAACGAAAGCTTGGTTGCTCACAGTCGAAGCTACGATCCTTTCGACACGGTCGTATCCTTCGACGTTGACCGAGTAGGTGCATATTCCGCCGCCGGGACTCTTGTATCCCTGAGTGATAAACCCCCGTCGTTCCAAATGATCCAGCAGCGCTTCCACCTCATCCCAGTTGTCAGACTCTGACCAAGCATACGCTCGAAGGTTGGTGGACTTAGACCAAACATGCTCGACCTCGTCGAGCCTCAGGCCGAGAGCCTCGGCCGCTTCCGGACCAAGGTCAGCGAACTCAATTGCTGATCCCAGTTTAGGAGTTTCCTCGGCGAGATAGGTCAGCAAACGATCTGCGCGTTCTATTACCGACAGCATTCGTCGGCCATTTAGATAGCCAATGATCGCAGGTGTGACCTGCGGAGTTTCGACGCCCGCGATCCGTTGGTCTACCAACCACGTGGTCAGTCGGTGTCGGACTGTTCCGTAACGATAAGTTGGCGTCGCCAGTAACAAAACAGCTTCCGGCACGATCCCGTATGAGCCACCGGTTCGAGGGGAAACGACGGTTAGCGAGCCATCCTCATTTTGGGTGGTCCTCGCGGGCAAATCACCCCAGATTGGACAATCACCCAGCGCGATCAATTCAGACACCTCGGGCGTCATTTTCATTGCGTCATTGTCAGAAAGGGTCATAGTTCTCCCTTACAATATAATTCATGCGGTGTATTTCAGGGGGATAACCGTCGGAGACGGACACCAGGCCCGATTATCGCCGGATAAAAACTGTTTTGCGCCGCCAGCCCCAACTCAGTATGGGCACCCATTACACTGGCGTCCATCAAGTTATACCCCGCTTTACGTTACGATTCCCAACGCCCGCAACCAAGCCACCAACCCTGCCTCCGGCCGGTCGCCCTTGAACCGGTTGCAGTGTGCGCGCATTGGTTGCGGATTCTCGATGTTTCCTGGCCGCCTCCGCGGGCAATGGCACGGTCAGCCTCCACCATCCAACACTCACGGCCCGGCTGTAGGGAGGCGTCCCTGCCCCGCCAGAACAGCGCTACAGGCCAAATGGAGATACGTGCGTTGGGGGATTGGAGCGGGCGATGGGATTCGAACCCACGACTTTTTGCTTGGGAAGCAAACACTCTACCACTGAGTTACGCCCGCCTGAAAAAGCACCGTCTGCATCTACGTTTGCATGATACCACAGGGGCTGCGTGCGAATCACCTTGTCCGCCTTTGGACGGCATGGTCCGTAGGCGGTGCCTTCTACATGAGGCCTGCAGGCCCCGCCCTCCGATTGGATTGGACAGATCATGCACGCCTCAATTTAGCCAGCCATATACTGAGGGATGAGCCTGCAGAAGCAGCACCTGCTGTAAAGCAATATTCGATCCACAAATTGTACTCTGGGTATAGACATTTTAGGATTAGCGCAAACACGAACAACGCAAGCCCAACCAAAAACAAGAACATGAGGGCGCACGAATGGGCCCCGCTGTGCGAGTCACCGATCTGATCAAGGGCCGCACCTAAACCGGCACCTAATAGGATTCCAGCAATCCACACGATGATGTTCCAAGCGGAAATCTCGTCGTTCTGCATACCGCTTCCAGCGACGAGCGACACAACAAGGACCAGCACGCCCAACACAATTGCTCCCAAAAACGGAAACTTGCGCAAAAATTGCAAGATTAGCATACGTTGCACGTCCCCCTCCCTGACCTGTCTTCGATAGTCGAAATCTGGCCTTAACAGTGCGACCGAAAGAGTTGCGATTGGGGGCGAGCGTCCTCAATCGCAGATATGCACGCCCTGATGACCAGTCTCGGTAGCTCCGGCTTGCCCATGCGACGATGCTCGAAGTAAGCCTGCGGGCCTCGCTATTGATAACGTGGGCGTAAATCTGCGTGGTGGCCACGCTGTTGTGTCCCACCAGTTCCTGGGTAAACCGGAGGTCGGCACCGCCTTACGACAGCACCGCCCCTCGCAATAACGGCGGGCGCGCTCACGCCTCCGCGGCTGCTGCCGCCGCTGCCTCGCGGCCCGATTCCTGGAAGTCGCGCGTCAGCTGGGAGAGCAGGAAGAATATGTTCTCGACGGCGTTGGTCGCGTCCACGATGATGCGCTGCTGGTCGCCGGCGTCCTCGGGCGTGAGGGCCAGGTAGCGGGCGCGCACCTCCTGCATCAGCACCCGGCGGTCGCCCATCAGTTGCTCAGTGAACTCCCACGTGTCGGGGTCGTCCTCCTCCAGGGCATCGAGGAATATGAGGAAAGCGGCGTCGGTGCCTTCCACCACGGCGGTGCGGAAGGTGTCCAGCGTCAGGTCATCCTCGGGCAGCCCGCCCAGCACCTCGGGGATGGTGGAGAACTGCTCCTCCAGCCACGTGATCAGCTTCTGCCGGCTCAGCACCAGGTTGCGCCGCTCGCTGGACTGACCCGGCCGTTGCCGTCCCAACTCGTCCAGGAACTCGTCGATGCGGGCGTTGACCTCGCGGGCCCACTCGCGGACCAGTCCGGCGGGCTGTCCCTCGCGGGCGCGTTCCAGGTAATCGGAGAACATGCCGAGCACGCGGGTCTGCTCCAGGTGCGTCAGGTCCAGGGCGGTCTCCACGTCATCCATGGCCTGGTCGTGGATGTACCAGGGCCTCGACTGCTGCTCGGCGATGCTGGCCGGCCAGATGCGCGAGAACAGCCGCATGGTCCAGTCGGGGGCGGCCAGCACCACGATCCGCGACGGCATCCCGAATATGATCACCGCGATCGCCAATTTCGGGCCCAACCCGATGTCCAGCATTTGCAGGAAGGCCAACACCAGCGGCACGTTGGCATACACCTCGATATACAGGAGGGCAACCAGGATCAGCGCCGAGAAGAAGACCTGGCAGGCCCAGAACATGCCCAGCTGCCGCGCCGTGCCGCTGAGGCCGTAGGACACCACAGTCACGCTGATGGCCAGGCCCACGTAGGAGCCGTACATGTACATCAGCACCTGTTCCGGCCCCACCACACCGGCGGCGGCCAGCCCGATGCCGAAGGCCACCACGGGCACCAGCGCCTGCACGATGAACGTCAGCAGCGCTCCGATGATGAACGACAGCAGGATGGAACCGGCCGAGATGTCAAGGCCGGCGCGGAACCAGGGTTGGTCGGCCAGCGGCGCGGCCGACTCCTTGATGAGCACCAGCCCGAACAGCAGCGCGGCGACGCCGAACAGCATCGCGCCGGCCTCGCGGTAGTTGCCCCGGCTGAACCGGGTGATCACCACGCCGCCGATGCCGATGCCGATCAGCGCGGCGATCCGGATGTCCACCGTGACGATGAACAGGATCAGCCCCACGCCCATCTGCGCGCCCAGGGCGATGGGGTAGCCCTGCCGCGCCGAGATCAGGCCCGACCGCAGCATGCTGATGGTGATGAAGGTGACGGCGGGCGAGCTTTGGGTGATGGCGCCGGCGAGGGTCCCCCAGGCGAATCCGGCGAACCGGTTGTCGGCCAGGCGGCTGGCCAGCACCCGCAGGCGCGGACCGACCACGGCCTTGAGGTTCTCGGAAAGCAGCCACATCCCGAAGAAGAGCAGGCCAACGCCGCCCAGGATGCCGCCGAGCACTTCAACCATAAGTTATCGAGCCCCCGCAATCCAGTATATGAGACCCGACGGCATTATCGGACGGGAACGGGGGATATTCAAGCCGGGGCTGATGTCATTCGACATACTCACCACCGACATACTCACCACGCACAAGTGTCGAGGCGGTTTACAGGGAAATCATTATGGTTTATCTAAGTTACTCTGGTTTATAAAAATCTTGTAACTTGGGGTAACTATGCCCCATTGCGGGGCACGGGCTTGCCATTTTTGATCACTATGTCGGGGCGGCTGAATACAGCAGAATCCCGAAGCTTGGTGGCCGGCCTGATCACCCCGAACGTGTGCGTGCGCCCGCCGGTTCCCGCGCCGGCGCCGCTGCCTTCGTACTTCCAGTCCGCCGTTTCCAAAAACGCCACGTGGACCCGCCATATCAGCACGTGCTTTCCAGGCTGGATCGTCCCGGTAGCATCGACGAGATAACGCAATATGCAATACCAACCCGGGTGATTGTAGTGAGCCTGCACCGCCCACGGACGGGCGCTGGCTTTGATTTCCAGCGAATCATTGGGCGCGGGCGGGTCCGCAGAACCGCGACGCTTCAGGTCGGGAAACCGCTGTTGCGCCAGGTCGGTATGGCGGTGCTTTTCGTAAACCATGAGCGATGAGAACGCGCGCGCCGCAAAGATCCCCGCCAATGCGCTGAACACATTGGCCTGCTCGAAATAGATCTCAACGAACTGCTCAAGTTCGCTTTCCACGGATCCAATCACCCTCGCCAGTTGACCGGTGGTCAAACTGGGAGGCAGGGGAACGTTGGGATCGAACCAGGCCGCCGCGGGGAATCGGTCAGTCATCCTTGAGTTCGGCCAGCAACGGAACCGCGCGGCGCGCCATGGCGTGATACTCGTGCGAAGCTTCTATGCCCACCGCGTGCAGCCCCACTGCCCTGGCAGCGCCGACGGTGGAACCCGAGCCCATGAAGGGGTCGAGGATGGCGCCCGTCCCGAGGGGCAGCGCCGCACGCGCCAACTGTCGCATCAGACGCTGCGGTTTCAGCGATGGGTGCGGTGCGATGTCCCGTTCCGCTTTGGATGCCGGAGGACAGGCGATGACATCCCAGAATGGTTGCTCGTCGGAAATCCGTCGCAACCCTCCGGTCCCCCATCGTCGCAGGTTGTCCTGCACTCGACCCTCCACGGGTTTGCGAAACAGTCCCCAGGGTTCCCATCCTGATCGCGGCATCACCGATACATCCGGAAACTCCTCATGAGCGCCCTTGGGCCGGTCTCCGCCACGCAGCGTCTTCACGATCCGCACGATCTCCCCGCGTTTCTCGAATCCCGCGTCCATCATGGGCCCATACACATGGTGCGACAGCAGTGGATTGGTAGCAATGAAAATGTGCGCTCCAGGGACAAGGACACGCATCAGCAAAGGCGCCAAACGGCCGAAAAATTCCTGCAGGCTCGCCTCTTCCGCCGGCGTCAGCACCGTGAAGCGCGGCACCGGGCTGCGTTGCGCTCCGTCGAAACTCGGCGGAATGCGCCAGACACCCCCCTTGCCGCTTTTGCGCTTCTCCAGCTGGTCAGCCTGGTACTCGACCAACCCGTAGGGCGGATCGGTGACCACCGCGTGTATTGAGGAAGGCTGAGCATTGGTCAGCCAGTCGAACGCATCGGCCCGGATGAGGTCAGGATCATCCTGTTCGTCTGCCGCGACGTCAATCCCCTGACCCGTCGTCGCCAGGATTTCGGCGTCGTCGACAATGTGGTGCAGTTCGGGCTGTATGGCCATGCGTGCCTCTTGAGCCGCTAGAATAGCGCAGCGTTCCCAGGCTGTCTATTGAGCGCCCGGCCCATCTCCCCACGGCACCTCGGGCAGGTTGCGTTCGCGGCGCACCTCGTTGATGGTCAGGACGCCGCGATCCAGCAGGGCCGTTTCGCGCTGGACCCGGTTGTTCTCATCCTCCTGCAGCGCCTCGATCACCGACAGATCGAACTCCACGGTCAGTTGAGGGTAGCCGAGCTTGGGCAGCAGCGCGCGGTTGAGCTGCTCCTCCAGGAACTTGACCTCCGGCACCACTGTGTTCCGCCAGAACATCCTCTCCGCCGCCTGCACGTTGGCGTACGTGGCCCGCTCGAAATCGCCCAGCAGCAGCTTCGGCACCCCGTAGGTTCGGCTCACCTCCTCCAGGCTCCAGCGCAGACCCTGGATGAAATCGATGTCGCGGTGGGACAGGCCCAGCGTCTTCACGTCGCGCACGGCGGAGGCCACGGCGGGACGATGGGCGTTCCCCGGACCCTGGTAGCGCTGCTCCCATCGCGCGTAGAAGTCCTCCAGCTCGGCGTCGTTCATCTCCTGGTTGGTGAGCAGCAGGAAGTCGGGACGGGCCGAGTTGCGCAGCAGGTGGCGGTTGAAGTGCAGGCCCTCGTGTCCCATGTCCGCCGAGAGCCGCGCAGGAGCCAGCGGCGACAGGCCGGCCATCTCCTCCAGCGGGTTGAAATAGCGGAGCCAGATGATCTCATCGGGCGTGTACGCCACCTGCTCCACCGCGCCGCGATAGACGAACCCGCGCACGTAGCGGCGGCGGTCGGGGATCACCGCCATGCGGTCGGGACGCAGCGGCCAGAGTTCCGGCTCGCCGTCCTCGCCGCGCTCGATGGCCCAGAACGCCGCGCCCCACAGGCACAGGTAGATCTCGGTGGCGCGCCACAGGTCGGCCCGCGTGTACCACGGATTGACCCGCTCCAGCAGCCGCGCCACCGGATGGCCCGGCTCCACGTGGACGCGGCGACCGTCGGCATCCGTGCGGTAAACGCGCAGGGGCGGGCGCGTTACGGTCTCGGCGCGCAGCCGCACCGCGGAGTACACCGACGGCGAGGTCGCCATGTACCGGCCATACTCCGGGCGGGCCCATCCCGCGCCACCTGCGCCTATTCCGGCAGACTCATCGGCAGGCAGACGGTTGGCCGCCGCGGCGCGGTTTGCCCGCTGGATCACCGCTCCTGGGGCCCTCCTACCACCCTCGCGTCCGGAAATCGCCCGCAGCATCTTCCCAATCCCGACCATCATATTCGTAACCTCCAATCGTTTGGTTCAGTGGTCCAACCCGGTAAAACTCATCGAAATAATCGTCCAGGAACGCCAGCATCAGGGCGTCGGCCTTGTCGGGCGACGGAGCGCCCCGCTTGCGGATGCTGTCCTTGCTCTCCATGAGCAGCCGGCCGCGGCTGTCGTAGCGGTAACGGAGCGCGGCCAACTCGGAGATCAGCTCGGTGTCCCGGGGGATGCGGATACGCCGGTCTCGAAACCGGTCAGCCAGCGACCGGTAGCCCTCGGCGCGCAGGTTGGCGCAGGCGCGGTCGCGCCGCGGCCGTTCGGCCACGTCGACCCCGTGGGCGCGCACTCCCTGCTCCCGCAGACGGTCAACCACTCCGCCGC
>JAJDXU010000425.1 GCA_022823105.1 Dehalococcoidia bacterium | reverse complement strand
GAAATTATGTCATCCTTGCGCGACAGCATCTCTTCCGCCCGGCGTACTTCCTGGGGTATTTCCATACGCAGCTGGGCGACCAGTTCGTACAGCTTGGCCTTGTCCACCATGACGTTGCTGCTGAGCGGCACTGACTTGCTGGACTCAACGAGCAGTTCGATACGGTCGATGACGTTGTTGATATCTATGATGTCCTCCCCGCGCCGGCGGTGTAATTGCGTTATTGGCTACCGCTGCGGCGACTGGAATTTTTCGGCTAGAGCGAGGGCGACGTTGGGCGGCACCATTCCGGCAATGTCGCCGCCCAGTTGGGCAACTTCTTTGAGCAGGCTGGAGCTGATGAAGGTGTGGTCCTGGTCGCTCATCAGCGAAACCATGTCCACCTCGGGCTCAAGCCTGCGGTTCATGAAAAACATCTGGCATTCATACTCGAAGTCCGGCCCGCTGCGCAGGCCGCGTATGATGGTGGCGGCCCCCACATCGCGAGCGGTCTTGACCACCAGGCCGGTGAACGGCCGAACCTCGATGTTGTCGACGCCGGCGACGGCTCCGCGCATCAGGCTCACGCGCTCCTCGGTGTTGAAAAGCAGGCTTTTGGACGGGGTGTCGTAAACGGCGACTATCAGTCGATCAAATAGCCTGGCGGCGCGCTTGGCCACGTCCAGGTGTCCCATGGTCACCGGGTCGAAACTGCCCGGATACAGAGCGGTTACCATTCCGCAATTCTCCAATGTCGATTTCAGGCCGCTCAGGCTGATTCGCTGGTGTAAAAGGCGATGGCGTTGTCGCCGTAGCTGCGGCGGTCGTAGCGCCGCAGCCCGCCGATCGAGTCCGGCAGGGCCATTCTGCTGCTGTGCCCCACGACGACCGTTGCACTGACGTGCAGGGATCCTGAATCGGACAACGCCGCCAGCGTCGGCGTGGGGTCTCCCATGCGGTACGGCGGATCCAGCAGCGCCAGGTGGTACGGTTCAACGCCGGGTGCGGGCTGGGTGAGCCAGCGAGATACCTCGGCGCAGTGGACATGGCCGGCATCGGCGTAGCCGGCCCGTTGCAGGTTCTCCTGCAGGTCCAGGCTTTGCCGCCGGTTGCGTTCCACGAAATCGCACCAGCCGGCCCCCCGGCTCAGGGCTTCGATACCGAGGCTGCCCGTTCCCGCGTAGAGGTCCATAACACGGCGATCCATCACCTGCTCCGGGTCCAGTATGTTGAAAATGGCCGCGCGGACACGCTCGGTGGTGGGCCGGACGCCGGCCACCGAAGGGCCTTTGAGCCTGATGCCGCGCGCGTCGCCACCGGCAACGCGCATAGTATTGGACTTGCGCGGTGGTATTTTAGTACCTGCTGGCAGGAGGCCGTCGTATGCGGACGCTGCGTGTTTCGGAAAATTTCCCGGAGCCTGTTGATTCCCGGACCCTGGTGAATCTCAGGGCCGCCCGAATCTCGGAGCCCGTTTTGCCGCGAGCGGCGTGGTTACGGCTTGACGGGCATGGCGCCGAGCGGCGCTGACGGCTGTATAGTGTACACATATCCTCCGATTGCCGACGCGCTCCGGTCGTGGCAAACTTTCCCAGGCGAATATCCGGCGCCGCCGTGAGGTGAACATGTCGCAACAGTTACCACCCGAGGTCCTGCATCTCATTGATGCCGCGCTCAGCGAGGACCAGGCATTCAACGATCCCACTACCCAAACCCTGATTCCCGACGGAGTGGTTGGCGACGGGGTCCTGCGGGCCAAGGCGCAAGGAGTGCTGGCCGGCGGAGCGGTGGCCCGCGAGGTGTTTCTCCGCATCGACCCTGCCCTGGACGTGGATCTGCTGCTGGACGACGGGTCGGACCTGACGCCCGGCACGGACATCGCCAGCGTTCGAGGTTCGGCGGCGTCGATCCTGCGGGCGGAACGCACGGCCCTGAACTTCATGCAGCGGATGAGCGGAATCGCCACCGCGACCGACCAGTATGTGCGGGCGGTGGTCGGCACCCCGGCGCGGATCGTGGATACCCGCAAGACCGCGCCCGGACACCGGTTCCTGGACAAGTACAGCGTGCGCATGGGCGGCGGCTACAATCACCGGCTGAACCTGGCCGACGGGATACTGATCAAGGACAACCACCTGGCCGCTCGCGCCGCGCTGGAAGAACCGCTGGGCGCGGTGGTGCGGCACGCCATCGCGCAGGCGTCCCACACGATCCGGGTCGAGGTGGAGGTGGAATCGCTGGAGCAGGTGCGGGAAGCGGTGGATGCCGGCGCGCACATCATCATGCTGGACAACATGGACGTGGACACCATGCGGGAGGCTGTCGCGATCATCGACGGGCGAGCCTCGGTGGAGGCGTCGGGAGGGATCAACCTGAGCACGGTGCGGGCGGTTGCGGAAACCGGAGTCGACCTCATCAGCATCGGTGGACTCACGCATTCGACGGACGCGCTGGACATATCGCTGGACCTGGAATTTCCGGAGTGATCCGACGGCGGGGATCAAGCGACCGGTCGCTTGAATACCGCAACCGACGGCGTTATATTGCCAGCACGAAATTTCAACAATTGGCAAGGAGCCCAGACTCATGGCCCGTCTCAACGACGTAACACGCGATCAACTCGCGCCCGAGCACCAGGAATTTTTCGACTCCATCGCCAGCAGCCGCGGCAGCGTGCGCGGTCCCTACGGAGTGCTGCTGCACAGCCCAGACCTGGCGGCGCGGGTAGCCCACACCGGCACCTACGTACGGTTCGAGCTGGACATCACGGAGGCGCAGCGGGAGATCATCATCTGCGCGACCGCCCGTGAAATTCGCCAGCAGTACGAGTTTTCAGCCCACGCACGCCTGGCGCGCCAGGCCGGTGTGCCGGAGGACGTGGTCAACGCCATCGCCACCGGCAAGGCTCCCGAGGGCATGAGCGGGGTCGAGGCATCGCTGGTGAAGTACGTGCAGGAACTGACCCGAAACCACAAGATCAGCGACGAGACTTTCAACGCGGTGTCGGACCACTTCGGGACGCAGAAGACCGTTGAGATCACGGGCCTGATCGGTCACTACATGTTGGTGGGACAGATCCTGTCCGCCTTCGAGGTTGACCTTCCCCCCGGCGTCCAGCCGGAAATCACGTAGAGGAGGCGCACCATGCCCGCCGCTGCCGACGGCCTCATTTCCGCCCTGGAAAACAACTTCACCACGATTGACCTGGCCCTGAAGGACCTCACCGAGGAGGAGTTTCACCGCATACCGGCGCCGGACTGCAATTCGGTGGCGTGGACGCTGTGGCACCTGTCGAGGGTGATCGACTCGTTCATCCACACGCGGCTGCGGGACCTGCCCCAGCTCTGGGATGCCAACGGCTGGGAGCAGCATTTCGGGATGCCCGCCGACGGAGAGAACCGCGGGCTTGGCTGGACGCACCAGATGGTGTGCGACTGGCAGCCGCCGTCGCGCGCGATGCAGATGGACTACTTCGAGCAGGTTCGGGGCGCGCTCCGTGAGTATCTGCCGAGCCTGACCGAGGCGCAGATGCAGCAGGCGAAGATCATCCCGCCGGTGTCGGAGCCGAGGACGGTGGCGGCAGCGCTGGGGCAGATGACCTGGGACTGCGTTTCCCACGGCGGACAAATCGCGTTCATGCGGGGCATGTACAAGGGGATGGGCTGGCACCGCTAGGCCCGCGTCCATCACCGGCAACAGGCAACAGGCAGGGGCGGGTTTGAAACCCGCCCCTACGAGTTTCGGGGACGGCCGCGGTCTGCGCTGTCCACGAGTATGGTTACCGGGCCATCGTTCACCAGTTGGACGCGCATGTAGGCCTGGAACCGGCCGGTGGCGACCGCCAGGCCCTTCTCACGAAACATGCCGCACGCCAACTCGTACAGGCGATTGGCCTCATCGGGAGCGGCGGCGCGGGTGAAGTCCGGCCGGCGGCCCCGCCTGGTGTCGGCGTAGAGGGTGAACTGGGACACCACGAGAAGCTCCGCGCGAACGTCCAGGGCCGAGAGGTTGAACCGGCCCTGTTCGTCGGCGAATATCCTCATGTTGGCGATTTTGTCGGCGAGGTACCGGGCATCGGCGTCGGCGTCACCGTCGGCCACGCCGAGGAGGACCAGCAGGCCGGGGCCGATGGCGCCCTCAACCTCGCCGTCGATGGAAACGCTGGCTTCGGTAACCCGCTGGATCAACGCGCGCATGGATGTCTGCCTATGTTTGGTTACGGGAGAAACCGGGCATGAAAAAGCCGCACCCGAGAGCGCGGCTCAGTTCGGTGCTGTGCCAGCGCGGCAGGTCAGGCGGAGTCTCCGCCCGCGGCGGCCGGAGCCGGCGTTGACGAGGAATCGCTCCCGGAGGAGCCGCTGTCGCCGGATTTTGAGCTGTCGGAGGATGATTCACTGCCGTTGGTGGACGAAGACGCCGTCGAGGACTCCTTGCTCTCCGAGTTCTCGCTGGGTCGCTTCGGCCGTCCGTAGTCGGTGGTATAGAACCCGCTGCCCTTGTAAATCACCGGGACGGCGTGGAAGACTCTCTGACCTGCGCCGCCGCAGGACGGGCATTCGCCCTGGCCTGCCTCGCTGAACTTCTGGACCAGTTCAAACTCATTTGAGCATTCGGTACATCGATAATCGTAACGAGGCAAACCTGACCTCCTTTCTCTCGTTCAGGGTTTCAGCCACCACATGGCCCACCCGGTACTACGCGCGAACCAGCAAAGGTTCGCCGGACGCGATGCCCGGTAGTTGGGTCGTGAGCCGGATGCGGTCAGCTGTGATGGTCTGGCGGTATCCTCACCGGAGCGGCCGTCGGGATGCTTACCGGCGCTGGCGGCGGCGGCGGCGAGCCGCGCGCTGGGCGGCCAGGCGTTCCTTCTGGGCCTTGGACCGGAAAAATCGCCGGTCCTTCAACTCCCGCAGGATACCTGCGTGCTGAACCGACGCTCGGAACCTGTTTACCAAACTCTCAGGGGGTTCGCCTTCTCGAGGCGTTACGTAAGCCATGCAACACTCCGTGGTTTTGCGCTTTCGGATGCTCTGTTACGGCCCAAAATATACCACGACGCCGGGAACGGGGCAAACGGCGGGCCGTCGGTGGATCAGGTGCGGTGGATCAGGCGTCGGTAGATCAGGTGTCGGTAGATCAGGTGTCGACGGACGTTATCCGGCCGTCGGCCATCTGGAGTCGTCGGTCGGCCATGTCGGCAAGCATCAGGTCGTGGGTGGCGGTGACCACCGTAACGCCGCGGCTGGCGGCGATCTCGCGCATGATGCCGCCGATGCTCTGGGCGGTCACGCTGTCCAGCTCCCCGGTGGGTTCGTCGGCGAACACGACCGATGGCCCCGCCACCAGGGCGCGGGCGATGGCAACGCGCTGCTGCTCGCCGCCGGACAATTCGTAGGGACGGTGTCCGGCGCGTCCCAGGAGACCGACCAGTTCCAGGGACTCGTTGGCTCGGCGGCGGCGTTCTCGCCAGGAGACGCCACCGATGTGAAGCGGGAGTTCCACGTTTTCGAAGGCGGACAGCAGCGGGATCAACCCGAAGGACTGGAACACGAACCCGATGCGCTCGCGACGCAGGCCCACCAGGTCCCTTTCGGGCAGGCTGGACAACTCCCGGCCCTCGAACCAGACCTTGCCCGAATTGGGCCGGTCGAGTCCGGCCAGCAGGTTCAGCAGGGTGGTCTTGCCGGACCCGGAGCGGCCGACGAGGGCCACGAATTCGCCCGGGGCGATGCTGACCGTGATTTCGTCGACGGCCCGAACTGCGCCGTCGCCTTCACCAAACTCGCGGATCACCGATTCGGTGGCGAGAGCCGATGTCCCGTTGACCATGACCGGCGTTACCCTCGGTTATCAGATTCCTGGGCGAGGCCGGCCGAACGCTCGCGGCTGCGGTGGGGCGCCGAGGCGGGTCTGAGCGTGACCTCGCCGCCGTCCTCGGTCATGCCGGTGCTGGCCAGACCTTCCCACGCGCCGTTGAGGTGCTGGAAACGGTCCATGTACTCACGGGGGAGCTGGAGGCGACCGGCCCGGTCCACCACGAGGAATTCCTCCTCGTTGCCCTGCTCGCCCTGGTACGAGGCGCGCAGGTACGATTCGGAGCCGATGCGCCCGTCGCGGATGCGAACCACGCGGTCAACCCAGCGGGCGATGCCGGCGTAGTGAGTGACGATGATGACCGTCACGCCGAACTGGCGGTTGATGCGCTGGAGCATCCGGAACACGTCCTCGGCCATGGCGGTGTCGAGTTCGCCGGTGGGCTCGTCGGCCAGCAGGAGGGGCGGGTTATTGGCCAGGGCGACGGCGATGGCGACGCGCTGCTGCTCTCCGCCGGACAGTTCCGAGGGATAGCGCGCCGATTTATCGGACATCTGGAGGGCGGCCAGCAGTTCCTGGGCGCGTTCGCGACGCTGTCTGCGTCCCACGCCGGCGATGGCCTGGGGCAGTTCGATGTTGTCGCGCACGTTCAGGTAGGGCACCAGGTTTCGGCCGGTGGCCTGCCACACGAATCCCACATCCTGGCGGCGGTAGGCAACCAACTCACTGTCGCTGATGTCCAGCAGGTCGCGTTCGCCCACGCGGATGCGGCCGGCAGAGGGTCGCTCCAACCCGGCGAGGATGTTGAGGAGCGTGGTCTTGCCGGAGCCGCTGGCGCCCACAATGCCGACCAACTCGCCGGCCTGTATCTCCAGGTCGACGCCGCGCAGGGCCACGACCTCCAGATCGGCCGGCTTGAAGATCTTGAACAGGTCGTTGGCTTCGACGTAGGGCGGGATTTTGTCATCCGGCTCGTTCCAAAGGACCGATTCGGGTGCGGTTGCGGGAGCGCGGGTGACGACCGGGGGCGGGGCCGCCGGTGGCTGTTCCGTGGCGCCGTTGGAGGAGGGCGCCGGCTCAGGGGTGTCGGGTACGGTTGCCGTTTCGACGACGGGCGGAGCGGCCGGCTCTTCCACCTGGACGGCGACAGGCTGGACGGCGACGGGTTCGGGAGCGCTCGGCGCAGGCGGCGGTTCCGGCGTTGGCTCGTCGGCGGCCGGTTGACCGCGGCGCTCGGGCGGCATGAACCGGCGGGCGTACTCTTCGCTGACGTTTTGCTGTGGAGATTCTGGCATACGGCTCTTACCCGGCAATTCGCAGGTTCATGTGGTCGGCATTATAACCGCAAAGGCCCGGCGGTGATAGCGGACAAAGCCCCTCCCTCCAAGGAGGAAAGGGCTGCACTTGCCGGGGTTGAGAAAATTCTCATGCGGGTTTGCGGGCGGACACCTTGACGCTGGCGACGTTCAGGGAGATTTCGTTCTCGTCGCAGCGGAGCGTCTCGTCGATGGTCTCGATGTCGGTGAAACCGGCGGCGGTCATGCGCGCCAGGTAGGTCTCGCGGTATTCGGCGCCGCCGACGCAGGATACCCAGGAATCGGCGTCGGTTACGCGGGGGCCGTCCTCGGTGAGGGCCAGCATATCGGACACGTGGAGGCGTCCGCCGGGGGTGAGCACGCGGTAGGCTTCCCGGAAGACGGCGTCTTTGTCCGGTGAGAGGCAGATCACGCAGTTGCTGATGATGACGTTCACGCTGACGTCGGGCAGGGGGATGTTTTCCAGGTGGCCCTCGATGAACTCGACGTTGGTCACGCCCATGCGGTCGCGGTTGGCGTTGGCGAGGGCCAGCATCTCGGGGGTCATGTCCAGGCCGATCACGTGGCCCGAGTCGCCCACCTGCTCGGCGGCGATGAAGCAGTCGATGCCGCCGCCGGAGCCGAGGTCCAGGACGATCTCGCCGGACCGAAGGCCGGCAAGGGCGGTGGGATTGCCGCACCCGGCGGAGGCGGCCATGGCCTCGACGGGCAGGCCCTGGAGCTGGGCCTCGTTGTACAGCGCCATGGCGTGCTCGGTGTCGGCGGGGCCGCAGCAGGCAGCCGCTTCCGAGGTGTGGCATCCGCAGGCGGCTGCATCATGGCCGCAGTCGTCGGCGCCGCAGTTGCCGTGGCCGCAGTTTTCGGCGCCGCAGCCGACGCCCACCGGGGTGACGTCGGTGAGGTCGATGACGCGCTGGGCACGCTGGCCGTAGCGATCCTGGACGGCCTGCCGAATGTCGCCGGTGTTGTCCTGAGTGGTAGTCATCGATGCCTCCCCTGGTATCCGAAGAATGAGGTGTTGATATTGGTCATGCTACGACGCTCGCGGCATCCCGTCAAACGGCACGATGCTATAATCGCCGCCATCCCAAAAATTGGACATTGCAGCCATGCGCTTCGGCCATTTCTTTTATCCGATGAAGTTCGACGATTCCGACGACGCGCGGGCGATACAGGAGTGCCTGGAGGAGGCGGAGCTGGTGGAGGCATTGGGGTTTGACGCCATCTGGTTCGCCGAGCACTATTTCACGGGGGAATGCGTTTACGGGGACCCGCTGGTGTTCGCGAGCGCGGTGGCGATGAAGACCAGCCGGGTGATGCTGGGGTTTGGGATCATAGAGCTGCCGCTGCACAATCCGGTGCGGGTGGCGATGCAGACGGCGCTGCTGGACAATCTTACCCAGGGGCGGCTGGTGGTGGGCACGGCCAAGGGGTCAAACTACAACGCGTTCGAATACGTGGGTTTCGGCACGGACCCGGCGCAGGGCGCGGAGCAGATGGAGGAGGCGGAGGAGCTGCTGGTGAAGGCGTGGACGACGGACAACGTGGATTTCCGCGGCGAGCACTACCGGGTGTCGTTCCCCTCGGTGCGGCCCCGGCCGTACCAGAAGCCGCACCCGCCGCTGGCGCGGGCGTGCATCAACCGGGAGTCGATCATGGAAATGGCGCGGGCCGGGCGGCCGATCCTGCTGCGGGGACGGTCGGTGAACAGCACCGGGGCGGACATCGCGCTGTACCGGGACACGATGGCGGAATCGGGGTTTGACGAGGAGACCATCGAGCGGAACCTGGACCAGATCTGGGTGTGGCGGGAGATGCACGTGGCCGAGACGGACGACCAGGCGATGGAGGAGTTCCTGCCGGCGAACCTGCGGGCGTACTCGATAATGCAGGAGTACCGGGAGCAGTGGAATCCCAAAGAGTTTCCGATGTCGTACCAGGCGCCGCCGGTGCAGCGGGAGGGATACGCGCAGCAGCCGGACGCGGACGCCGCCGAGAACCTGGTGGGCAGCCCGAGGCGGGTGGCAGAGCAGCTTGAGCAGATGCGAGACGCGGGCATTCGCAACCTGATGCTGACCAACCGGGGGCTGGTGGACCGGGAAAAGACGCACCGATCGCTCAGGCTGTTGGCGGAGCAGGTGATGCCCAAGTTCCGCGGTGGGTGATGCCCCTCCCGCCGAGGGCGGATGTGCCGCCCAGCAAAGGAGTCGGGAGCCGGGAAAGATCGGGCGACCCATGCGTCGCCCCTACATTTGGCGGTTGGTCGGTTGGTTTGGCGCTTCGGTGGGGTATCTCCCTGGCGTTTAGCCGGCGGTTTTTGTTTCGTGGTTTTTGGTTTCATGGATGGCTCCGCGAGAGGCGAACCGGCAGCAGGATTGACGGGACGATTCTGGATGGGCGAGCGCTTCCCGGTCGGTAGGGGTTGACACGTGGCACATTGGCATTTACGATAATGAAAATCGAAATGAATGATGAGGTGTCACAGAGAAACGGGAGGGAAGCAACGATGGTTACTGTCAACGAACGACTGATGCAAGAGCAGATTGACCTACGATCCGGGTTGCTTAGCGAATGGGTGGAGCAGGATATGAGCGACGTGCTGACGGAGTTTGGAGCACGGATGGAAGACGCCACGCCGGAGCGAGTCCGGCACATCCCGCCGCCGAGCCTGGCCTATGGCATCCCGATGGCCGGCGTGCGGTACTACACCTACGTGCCGGAGAGTTAGCGCTCCGGGACGGCGGTACGATTTCAGGGGCGGCCGTGTGGCCGCCCCGCTTTTATTGTGTGGGACGCGACCGGGCGCGTGTGGCTGGACCGGCTTTGAGCGGCGGCCGGGGAGGCCTCCAACGGGGGCAGATAGGACAGGGGCTGGGGACGGGCGAATTTTTAATGTGATTTTAACAATCCGAATATTGATTATCATTAATCGAGCCGCTATGATGCATAGCGTATCAAGTTTGGTGCATGGAAATCCGGCGCCTGGAGGTAGCAAAGATGGTCACTGTCAACGAACGCCCAATCATCACTGAAGACACCCGCAGCAATGCCGGCCTCCTGGGCCAGCAAGTGAAGCAGGACATACAGGACGTGCTGAACGAATTCGGAGCGCAGTCCACCGAACAGGCTGCGGAGCAGGGATTCGAGAGGCCACAGTTGACCTTCGGTTACGGGATTCCCATGGCCGGCGTGCGGTACTACACCTTTGCGCGCGAGGCATAGTACCCATTTCAGCATTGCGACGAACCCGGTACGGGGTTCTCGCAATAACAGGCACGGGGCCGGACAATGTTCCGGCCCCAAATTTTTGCTTGCGGTTGGGGCGCCCCAAACCGGACGCTGACCGGCACAGGCGACATGGGGAGCGACCGGGCCGGTTGGGGTCTAGCATCTTGACGGTAAAGGGGATGATGCGGGCGCCGTGGCGGAGGCCGGCGCGGCAGACGCGCAGGAGCATGGCGACGGTGTTCCCGAATTGCCGGCTCGCAGCGGTCGCGCCGTGTCAGCGGCCGCCGGCGAGGCGAGACGGGGGCGAGTGTCAAATCCGCCCCCGCGTTTGGGCGTTCGTCTTTTGATCCTTTCGTCTTTTGGTCCTGCTGAGGCGGGCCTACGGCGAGCTCAGGTTGAGTTGCAAGCGCGTGTTTCATCTGGATGAATCCACGTTAGCCCCCTGAAAAGGCATGAACTACGGCGCGGTGTCGCGGTTTCAAGAATTGATGAAATGCACACCGGCACCTCACCTGGCCGCGTATCATCGCAAAATATGGAAGGGTGTCGCGTTGCGATGGTCGAGTGAGCCGGCCTGGGCGCT